>DASTZB010000313.1:0-4321 GCA_035764525.1 Chitinophagaceae bacterium
CGTATCCCAGTTCAATTCATTTAAAGAAGTATGAATTACGTAACCACAATATTCCTGGCCACCATTGGTAGTAAGCTGAAATAATCTTTGCGAAAGATCATCAAGATCTGAAGTAAAAGGAGCTATTTGTTTGACATAGCCCTTCTGCATATCGTTATTATCTCTTCCATATTCATAAAGTGCTATTTGAATTTGAGGCGGTTCACCATTACATTTTGCTTTGCCCATTACATTTACCATCGTCCATAGTTGCGCCTTGGCCTGTTCAATAAGTCCATCCATGCTATTGCTTACATCAAGTAAAATAGCAGCCTGGATCTTTGGCTTGTTTTTTATTCCTTTTGGAGTTTCAATTTCCCTTTGATGATTTGAGGTTGAAGAAAAACTAAGGATGAAATAGGAACAAACGAAAGCAATGGCTGGTTTGAAAAGCAAGTTCATGGCAAAAAGTTTTTTATTAGATGCAAAGAATTTTTCTTTTGCATAAAGGCATTCTTTATTTTATCCGTGTTTTAACATTTTTAAGAATCCATACGCCTTTATTTTATAGGTTTGCAACATGACTTTCGACCGCAAGGATCTATCCAACGAACAGCTTATAAGTTTTTATCGTTCATTACTTTGGCCAAGAATGATCGAAGAAAAAATGCTGGTATTGCTGCGCCAGGGAAAAATTTCAAAATGGTTCAGCGGAATTGGCCAGGAAGCCATTGCTGTAGGAGCAACATTGGCCTTACAAGAAGATGAATGGATCATGCCGTTGCATCGCAACCTTGGAGTTTTTACCACACGGAATATGCAGCTGCATAAATTATTTATGCAATGGCAGGGTGCAAAAGAAGGATACAGTAAAGGAAGAGAAAGAAGTTTTCATTTTGGAAATAGACAACATCATATCTGCGGCATGATCTCACATCTCGGGCCGCAGTTGGCAATCGCAAATGGTGTGGCATTAGCACATAAACTTAGAAAAGAAAATAAAGTATCATTAGCATTTACAGGAGAAGGAGGAACTAGCGAAGGAGATTTTCATGAAGCATTGAATGTTGCTGCTGTTTGGGATCTTCCGGTGATCTTTATTATTGAGAATAATGGGTATGGCTTAAGTACTCCCGTAAATGAACAATACCGCTGCATAAGTCTCGTGGATAAAGCAAAAGGTTATGGAATGGAAGGTGTGATGATCGATGGTAATAATATTTTAAATGTATATGACACTATCAAAGGTGTAAGAGAGTTTTGTATAAAAAATCAAAAACCATATTTAATTGAATGTATGACCTTCCGTATGCGGGGACATGAAGAAGCCAGTGGCACCAAATATATCCCCCCGGAATTATTTAAAATATGGGAGTTGAAAGACCCTGTAAAAAAGTATGAAGAGTATATAAAGTCCATAGGTATAATTAGTGCACAGGGTATTCAACAGATCAGAAATGAATTTAAGAGGAAGATAGAAGATGAATTGGCAATTGGTTTTAATACAAGTGTTGTAGTACCTGATGCAGAAGAGGAATTAGAAGATGTTTTTGCGAGGAGACATCAAAGATCAGATTCCAGAGTTATTGATAATTCAAATTCTTTTCACGATTCACGGTTCACGTCTCACGATAAAAGGTTGATTGATGCTATAAGTGAAGGGTTGAAACAAAGCATGCAACAACATTCCAATCTTGTATTAATGGGACAGGATATTGCGGAGTATGGAGGTGCATTTAAAATAACAGAGGGATTTATAGAAAAATTTGGAAAAGAACGAGTAAGAAATACGCCGCTATGTGAAAGCGCAATTGTTGGTGCTGCGCTTGGTTTATCACTTGAAGGTTTTAAAAGTATGATGGAAATGCAGTTTGCAGATTTTGTCACAGTTGGTTTTAACCAGATCGTAAATAATTTGGCGAAGATCCATTATCGATGGGGGCAAAATGCAGATGTTGTTATTCGAATGCCAACAGGTGGTGGGGTTGGCGCGGGCCCTTTTCACAGTCAAAGCAATGAAGCATGGTTTACAAAAGTGCCGGGATTAAAAGTTGTTTATCCCTCAACACCAATTGATGCAAAGGGATTATTGATCGCAGCCATCAATGATCCAAATCCTGTAATGTATTTTGAGCATAAAGCATTGTATCGTTCTGTTAGCGGGCCGGTACCAGAAGATTATTATGAAATAGAAATTGGCAAAGCAAGACATGTAAGAGAAGGTGATGAAGTTTCTATTATTACTTATGGAGCGGGCGTTCATTGGGCCGAAGATTATGCAGCTGAACATCCTGAAACGGCTATAGACATCGTAGATCTAAGAACGTTGGCTCCCCTTGATTATTTCTCTATCCGTGAAGCTGTACAAAGAGCCGGAAGGGTTTTGATATTACATGAAGACACATTGATCAGTGGCATTGGCGGTGAGATCGCAGCATGGATCGCTGAAAATTGTTTTGCAATATTGGATGCACCAGTTATGCGTTGTGCATCATTAGATACACCCGTTCCTTTTAATATCGACTTAGAAAAAAATTTTATGGCGTTAACCCGTATTCATGATTCGATAAAGAAACTCACTGAATATTAATACTATCCTGGCTTTCGGAAAATACTAACCACCCGCGATAAACAACCTTTTTTCTACGATAGGTCAATAGTAACTTTTATCAATTTCAGAAGAAATTACGTTGGTTCAGGCTAACAACTAATCTTTTGTACACATAGTAAAAATACTACTTGACTGAGATTAAGAAGCGCATTCTGGTGAATCCCTTTCAATATAATGGACAAACTTTTATTTTTATCTCCATTTAATTAAGCTGTCATACTCAATCCATTTCTATGAAAAAAACAATTACAGTTGTTATTGTATTTTTCTTTCTTTTTAATTGCAAGTCTCAAAGCATTGCCCCTGCGGTCATTAATACAGGCGGCGGAACTTTCCAATCAGGTTATTACCAATTTGAATGGAGTATTGGTGAATTGGCCCTTATTGGAGAAATGAACAGCTCTAATAATTCTCTTATCATAACAAATGGATTCATTCAGCCCTTTATTCAATACCCGGCAAATTATAATACAGATAATATTTTTGGTAATGATGAGATCAAGATTTTTCCCAATCCGGCTTCGAGTTATGTAGAAATAAATTTTCTGACTAAACAAAGAGGTCGTATTACACTTAGCTTTTATGATGCTGCAGGTAAAAAGGTGTACACTGCTACAGATTGGTACTATGGAGTTGGGTTAATTAAAAGGATTCCTGTTAACCAATTACCAAACCAGGTATATATGCTTCACATCAACCTTGATCCCTATCCGGGCTCCTCATTGAAAAAAGGGGTCTATAAAATTGTAAAAATCAGGTAACCTATAAATCACAATTAACTGGAATAAAATCCCCGATATGAAAAACCTTTTACTTTTATTAGCTATCACATTTTCTTCCTTTGCGTATAGCCAGGTCCCAAACCAAATCAATTACCAGGCTGTAGCCCGTAATTCTGTTGGTAATGTTTTGCCAAATAAAAAAATTGTCGTTCGCCTGAGTATTCGTGAAGGAAGTGCTGTCGGGACTATTCTTTATAAAGAAACTAGAACGATAGCTACCAACAATTTTGGTCTGTTTAACATTGCAATTGGTAGTGCCGGGGCCGATAATACCACAGGAACAATTAGTGGAATTGATTGGAGTACTGCTGCAAAATTCATACAAGTGGAAATTGATCCAGATGGCGGTTCTAATTTTATTAATATGGGCGCTGCACAGCTATTGTCAGTACCTTATGCATTATACGCAGGTAGCTCAAATACCGGAACACCAACAGGCGTTGCTGGTGGTGTATTGACTGGAAATTATCCAAATCCCTCTATAGCTGATGGAGCAATTACACAATCTATGATTGCAAATGGAGTGATACCAACATCATTACCGCCAAATGGAACGGCGGGTGGTGACTTAACAGGTTCTTATCCTAACCCAATAGTTAATAATGGAGCAATTACTACAAATAAACTTGCCGATAAATCAGTAACAACTTCAAAGATTGTTGATGCTTCTGTTACAAGTGCAAAACTTGCTGCGGGTGTTATACCCACTTCATTGCCTCCTAATGGAACTGCTGGTGGTGATCTTACAGGTTCTTATCCTAATCCAACAATTAATAATGGAACAATTACAACAACCAAACTTGCTGATAATTCTGTAACAACTTCTAAAGTTGTTGATGGATCAATCACATTAGCTAAACTTGGCCCAGACGTAATTCTTGGTTCAGGTGGCGCTCCTATCGGCCCTGCAGGTGGCGATTTAACAGGAACTTACCCTAATCCGGCTATC
>DASTZB010000314.1:0-6860 GCA_035764525.1 Chitinophagaceae bacterium
TTTCTGGCTCGTCAAGAGCAATGATATGAATATTCTTTATGCTGGATACGCAATAAAAAAATAAGATCGCATCATCTTTCTTCCATAAGTTTCCGCACTAACGACTGAATAATTTCATTGTTCGTAATAATGAAAGAGGACATTGCTGTCTATTTATTTCAAAATCATTTTCATCAATGATTGCCGTCATTTTTTCTCACTGATTCCATTTTTACCTTGTAATATTCACCAAAGATTAAAACTATGGGACGGAAATTCTTGCTTTTGTGCGGAATATTGGCATCACTGCTTTATATCGCTATGAACATTTTTATTCCTCCGTTATATGAAGGGTATAATTGGGTTACTCAAACGGTCAGTGAGTTATCTGCTGTTGATGCACCCACAAGACCTTTATGGCTTCCATTGGGAATAGCTTATACATTGCTTATCGCCGCATTCGGTTGGGGCGTTTTACAATCTGCAGGCGGAAATCGAATGTTACGTATCGCAGGAATATTAATGATCCTTCATGGTGTGCTCGGTCTTACCTGGTCACCGATGCATCAACGTGAAGTGCTCGCCGCAGGTGGAGGAACTTTTTCAGATACCTGGCACATCGTAATGAGTGCAATAACTGTATTGCTTATGTTCCTTTCTATCGGATTTGGCGCAGCTGCTTTTGGAAAAGGATTTCGTGTTTATTCAAATGCAACTATTCTTGTTTTCATTGTGTTTGGAGTTTTGACTTTCGCAGAAGGTGCGAACGTCGATAAAAATTTGCCCACCCCATTTATAGGATTATGGGAACGTATTAATATCGCCGCATTTATGACCTGGCTGTTGGTTTTTGCAATGATCCTTTTGCGTGCTGAAGAGAAAACTTCATTGAGTGTAAAAAATAAGAATTTGGTAGTGGAGGAGAAACAATTAAGTAGACAATATTCTGAAATGAATGAGACAATTTAGTAATTGCCATGGAAGTTGTAAGATTGATCATACAGTTTATTGCCGGTGTTACAGGCTTCCTTATTGCAGTGATGAGCATTGTTCTTTTTCTACAGTTCCGCTGGCCCGCTGCAGCAATGTGGGGTTTAAAAGTTATTACATCTGCACTTTCACCTTTGTTTGTAACAGTTGGCTTGCTCACTTTTGTTGTCGGGTTTGCAACCAGTTCAGTATTCATCAGTGTTGTTGGTATTTATGTAACGTTTATTTATTTTCTGCATATAATAACTATTACACGTCCTCCTGATTCAGCAAGTGGCTTTGAACAGGCTTTTGGCTTGAATTGGAAAAACAAAATAAAGTCAGGACAAAAAAAATATTTTCTTCCATATCGTAGTGTTCTAAAATTACCTTCCGTTCCGGAACCACGCTTAGAACAAAATATTTCTTTCGCAACTATTCCGGACACAGACCGAAAACTCTTGTGTGATATATGGCAACCACCCGAAAACATAAGAACATCCGGTCTTGCTTTTATTTATATACATGGCAGTGCGTTTTATATTCTTGATAAAGATTGTGGTACCCGCCCATTATTTAGACACTTAGGTGCACAGGGACATGTGATCATGGATATCGCTTACCGGCTGGCCCCCGAGACAGATTTAATGGGAATGATAAATGATGTAAAAAGAGCCGTTGTGTGGATGAAAGAAAATGCAGGAAGATATGGAGTTGATCCGGATGGGATCATTCTTGGCGGAGCTTCTTCAGGCGGATTCCTTGCATTGATGGCAGGTTATACTATGAACGATTCCATATTTACACCAGGTGAACTTCAGGGAAATGATCTGAGTGTAAGCGCAGTGATCGCAGAATATCCAGCCACCGACCTGGAAGCATTGTATTATCATACCAATCAACATCTCACTACCCGTTCACAACCTGGTCAGCTTAAAAAAAGAGTTCCGACAGAAATGCCAGCATGGATGAAAAAAAGAATCGGGAAAGACTTTCATCGTCTCGGGTTTGACAAAAGATTTGAAAATGTCGGCACTATAGCATCATTAATGGGCGGGCATCCTGACGAATGCCCGGAACGTTATAAACTTTTTTCACCAATTACACATGTCAATTCAAAATGTCCACCCACTTTGCTGATACAAGGAGAGCACGATATCATGGCTCCTGTAAAATCTACCAGGCTTTTATATGCTCGTTTGATCAAAGAGAAAGTTCCGGCGATACTACACACCTTACCACAGACTGATCATGCCTTTGATCTTTTCTTACCCGATATCGCTCCGGCATCGCATAATGCATTTTATGATATCGAACGTTTTATGGCTTTAATGAACGGCAAGAGAGATGTTCAATATAAATTGATATCACGGAAAGAGGAAATCAGCATGCAGAAAAAACGATAACAATTACGCAGTTGTTTTGTTCTAGTCTCAGCATCTTTCTTCCATAGTTCTTCGTTCTTCTATCTGGCTTTATAATGAAAATAGTCAAGGGCTTTTCATTTTTCACAAAATGATTTTGTTAATACTTCCGCAGTTTTTGACAAAGTCGCCTTCTTATCAGAAATCATTCTTTGGGGAACAAACTTTGCGGTGATGGGAATCACCTTATTTGGTTAGTTGTATCTCCTAATAGTTGTTTCATATTTGTCTGGTAGGAAATGAACACCGGTTTAGCTATTCAATTTAATACGTCAATTGCGGCAGTAGTTCTTTATAGATGAAACGGGCAAGAGACCTGTTATTACTTTCTGAAACTAATTTGTTCAATCCTTTATTTTTTTATCCAAAAAAACTGTCATGAGTAATGAATTATTGAATCAGTTAAAAAACGTAAATAACAATTCCTTTATTGGTTTTTGTATACAACAAGTATTGCTGCAGGAAGAAGAACTTCAGGAGCGGCTCCAGGAGTTAAAAAGCATTTCAAGAGAAAATCCAGAAATCATGATACGGATAATCGGTCTGGAAGCCTACGTTCTTTTGACACGTTAGGTTTTCCGCGCCATCATATTTTTTTTAAAAGAGGCAATGAAGTAGCAAATCTCTTTGATAGTTTGGGCGGTTAAAAATGGGCTCCGGAGTTCAGACCGGGGCCCATTTTAAAAGAGATTTTATTGGATATTACCGGAAGGAAATTAACAAACGTATCATCAACAGATAACAATAAGCTATATCACTGACGTGCCACTTAAATAATATAACATGATAAGGTAAGCAAGCTTTACCCAAAGAACTATATAAGAATTTTGATATCGCTTATCACCACAATAATCATGTTCACTCCTGAAGATTGCTGGGATGCGTGTATCACAATTAAATTTGAACAAGCCACGACGAAACAATTTATTTTTTATAACTGTTATGCATGAAATAAGATGATCTGCATCTTTTTTCACCGTCCTCCCCGAAATAATATTGTGATTTCAAAATATAATCAGTTAATCAAATGAAATCATTTTTTAAAATCAGTTCAGTTCTTATTTTATGTACATCAATGTTAAGCGGGTTAGGATATAAAAAATCCAACAATACTTCGCTGACAACCGCTGTCGAGATTGCTCTCAAGGTTGATCCAAACACACAGATGATCGTACCCTTTATATTTTCTCAAACGATGCATCGCATTATTCAGAATGATTCTTCTCCCCGGCTTTGGTGATTATTTGCCCCATTTTGGGAGCTAAATTTTTTTATTCAAGATCACAAATTTGCTGACATCTTTTTACAATCCTCAAAAACAATCTCCGAAAAGAAACCAAAAATTATTTAACCAAAAAAACAAAATTATGAAAATGGATTTTCTACTTGCCTTTTTCAGAAAGGATGAGAAACGAAGGAAATGGATCAGTGCAAGAATACTTTTCCTTTGTGCTTTTTTTATTGCATTCACGACAACTAAAGTGAGTGCACAATTTACCGCTGCCGGAATTGATGGTAACCCGCAGGAATGGACACAGGCGAATATTAACAGTATTCCCATTCATTCTTTTATACATGATGCATTTGGAAATGGCGTCGTGGATAGCCAGTTTACCGAAGGTTCCAAAGATTTTTTATTGGCTGCTGATCTGAGGTGGACAGTAAGCCAAACCAAGGCCAAAAATGATATCGCTAATGCAGCCGCGGTACTTACTGATGGTAAATTATTTTTTGCCGGGGACAGGACATCTAATAACGGGGATGCACAAATTGGTTTTTGGTTTTATCTCAATGGCACTGCGCCACATGTAAGAGCCGATGGTGTGCAGGATTTTGCGCCGGAACATGTCATAGGTGATCTGCTGATATTGGCAGACTTTACCGGTGGTGGTCGAAATGCTAATGTAACCGTTTTAAAATGGGTGGAGACTGGTGGCAATGTACCTAATACTAATGGAACACTGAATACCACCAATATCGTGGGAACAGTAGCGGAGAACAACAGTGGAGCAGTTGCAATACCCGCCGGATGGATTTTTACTGGCAATACGTTTGCAGCAAATGAATTCTATGAAGGAGTTGTTGACCTGGCAGGATTAAATCTTCCCAGCCTATGTTTTTCCAGCTTCTTATTAGAAACAAGATCATCACAATCCATAACAGCTTCTTTAGATGATTTTGCTTCAAGCAGCTTTAATGCACAACCGCAACCTCCAACAGTTAGGGGGGCTGAAAGATGCGGCGCAGGTGAGTTAACACTAACAGCATCCTGTAATGGTTCAGGTGTACATTGGTTTACTAGTGCACAAGGTGGTAGCCCATTGGGGCAGGCGGACGGAGTTTCTGCCGATGGAAATTCATTAACAAGAAATTTCAATTCTACTCAAATATTCTTTGCCAGTTGCTTTAATGCACAGATAAATTGCGAAAGTGAAAGGGTGCCCGTAACCGGCACTGTTAATCCACCTGCGACAGTAAATGCAGGTGCTGATCAAACAGTTTGTGCAAGCAGTCCAAGCGTTACACTTGCAGGCACTGTAGGTGGCAGCGCTACATTAGGTACATGGAGTGGCGGCGGAGGAACATTTAGCCCCAATGCAAATACACTCAATGCTGTTTATACTCCAAGTGCAACTGAGATCGCAGCAGGATTTGTTGATTTGACATTAACTACAAATGATCCTGCCGGACCATGTGACGCAGTTAGTGATGTAGTGCGAATCATTATTAATCCTGCAGCAACAGTAAATGCAGGAGCTGATCAAACAGTTTGTGCAAGCAGTCCAGACGTTACACTTGCAGGTACTGTAGGCGGCAGCGCTACATTAGGTACATGGAGTGGTGGCGGAGGAACATTTAGCCCCAATGCAAATACACTCAATGCTGTTTATACTCCAAGTACAACTGAGATCGCAGCAGGATTTGTTGATTTGACATTAACTACAAATGATCCTGCCGGACCATGTGACGCAGTTAGTGATGTAGTGCGAATCATTATTAATCCTGTTGCAACAGTTAATGCCGGTGCTGATCAAACCGTATGTGCAAGCGCTCCAACTGTTACCCTTGCGGGAGTTGTTGGCGGTAGTGCTACTTTAGGAACATGGAGTGGTGGTACAGGAACGTTTACGCCTAATGCAAATACAATAAATGCAACTTATACTTTAAGTCCAGGCGAAGTTGCTGCTGGTTTTGTTGAATTAACATTAACAACAAATGATCCTGCGGGTCCTTGCCCGCCCGTAAGCGACAGAGTGAGGATCGTGGTCACCAATGATGCTTCAGCGAATGCCGGTCCTGACCAGGATGTATGTGCAAGTTCACCTTCGGTTACACTGGCAGGCGTAGTCGGTGGCGGAGCAACATTAGGAACCTGGAGTGGTGGCGCAGGAACATTTAATCCAAATGCAAATACACTCAATGCTGTTTATACTCCAAGTGCAACTGAAATCGCCGCAGGATTTGTTGAGTTAACATTAACAACAAATGATCCCGATGGTCCGTGCAATCCTGCGCAGGATGTAATGAGAATTACGATTCATCCGAATCCACTTATATCAGTAAGCGTTGTAGCTACTGCGGCTTGTGCGGGTGACAATGCAAAATTGAATTTAACTGTAATCGGTGATGCTCCTCCATTCGATATCTTCCTTGATGGAGTGCAAATATTAAACGATATAACATCGTTCCCGGTACAAATAAACGTTCCTGCTGACAACATCGGCCATATATTAAAAGTTGTGGATGCTAAGGGATGTGAAAGTGAAGCAACAGTGAATGGCGGCACAGCGCCTGCTCCCATTATTTTCACATTAACTACAAGAGTGGAATCTTGTTCTGGCACTAACGAAGGCTGTGTTATCGTTAACATTAGTGGTGGTACACCGCCTTATAAAGTTCAGCTTAATAACGGTGCACTGGTACAATTAGCAGCCAATGAGACCTCTAAACAATTCTGCAACCTGGCTCCGGGTGTATACACGGTGCATGTAACAGACGCAAATAATTGTCCGGTTGATGATCAGGTTATAACTCTAATTGAAGGTCCGGAATGTGCTCCACTTCCAGTTATCGGACATTGTACTTACACACAGGGTCAGTATGGAACATTTAATGGACAAGCCTGTTTGCCTGATGGATCAAGTGTATTGGCAGGGGCAATCATGACAAAAGCGTTGGATGCTGAGCCAAACGATTTCAGAGATTTTGGAGTCGTTGCAAATAACAAATTCTTCAGACCTACACTGAGTGATGTAACTGGCGGAAGCGGGGCAAATATTTATAAGCTGTTGCCAGGTGGTGGTAATGCATGCGCCTTAAAAGGTTTTGCCACCTTTACGCAAACCAGTACCTGGGGTAATGTACCGTTAAGTACAAAGCCACAAGCATTTGGTAAAATACTCAATACACTTCTCGCTCAAACCATCACGCTGTATTTCAATTTATCTGAAGATCCAACTCTTGGTAGTCAGATCGTACAGGATACGA
>DASTZB010000315.1:0-54790 GCA_035764525.1 Chitinophagaceae bacterium
ATTGGTTAAATGGCTTGATAAACCTGCAGAAATTTATCGTGCGGGAACCGGCTACGTGAGTTCTTATGCTTCGCATAATTCAAGAACACCTGCTGGTCATCCGGAAGGATATTTGGAAGCATTTGCAAATTTGTATAGAAATTTTTCTTTGACCGTTCGTGCAAAGGCAAATGGTGAAAAACCAAAAGATGAATGGCTTGATTTTCCAGGCGTAGAGGAGGGAATAAGAGGAATGGCATTTATTGAAAATGTTGTTGCTTCCGGTAAATCGGACAAGAAGTGGACGGACTTTGTTGTGTAAGTCAAGGTTTAAAAGTAAAAATTCAAAAATATTTCAGGATGAAAACCATTAAAGGCCCTGCAATTTTTCTTGCACAGTTCATGGGTGATAAGCCGCCGTTTGATAACATGAAAACAATTTGCCAATGGTCTAAGAGCCTTGGTTTTGTTGGCGTGCAAATTCCTACATGGGATCAGCGTTGCATTGATCTGAAAAAAGCAGCAGAAAGTAAAACTTATGCTGATGAATTAAAAGGCCTCGTTAATGAGGCAGGATTAGAAATAACAGAACTATCAACACATTTACAAGGTCAATTAGTAGCAGTACATCCTGCATACAATGATCTGTTCGATGGTTTTGCTCCTGATAATGTAAAAGGAAATTCAAAAGCAAGAAAAGAATGGGCCGTACAGCAATTAAAATATGCAGCTAAAGCTTCGCAAAATTTAGGATTGAATGCACATGCCACATTTAGTGGCGCATTGTTGTGGCCAACTGTTTATCCATGGCCACAACGTCCTGCTGGCCTGGTTGAATCAGGATTTAAAGAATTAGCAAATCGTTGGATGCCGATATTGAATTACTTTGATGAATGTGGCGTAGATGTTTGCTATGAAATTCATCCGGGAGAGGATCTGCATGACGGTATTTCTTATGAGATGTTTTTAGAAAAAGTTAAAAACCATCAAAGAGCCTGCCTGCTTTATGATCCTTCTCATTTTGTATTACAATGTCTCGATTACAAATCATACATCGATATTTATCATGAACGCATTAAAGCATTTCATGTAAAAGATGCCGAGTTTAATCCGACAGGTAAACAAGGCGTGTATGGTGGTTTCCAGGGTTGGATTGAGCGGGCAGGCCGTTTCCGTTCTTTGGGAGATGGACAGGTTGATTTCAAAACTATTTTTAGCAAATTGACTCAATATAATTACAGTGGTTGGGCTGTGATGGAGTGGGAGTGTTGTATAAAACACCCGGAAGATGGTGCAAGGGAAGGAGCTCATTTTATTAAAAAGAATATTATCAGGGTTACTGAAAAAGCATTTGATGATTTTGCCGGCCAGGCAAGTGATGAAAAATTTAACCGAAGAGTTTTAGGATTAGAATAATAGATACCTTTACGAACCTTTAAAAAAAATCAACACATGAAAAAAACAATTTTTATCATCGCAATGCTTGGCTTGTTAGCTGCATGTGGTGGTGGTGAAAAGAAAGATGAAAAGACTTCTGCTACTACTGAATCCAAAGCAGAGGGTACAACTGACGAATTAAGCAGTAATCCAATTTATCAGAAAGCAATGGAACTGATAGGAAATAGTGATTGCCGGACCTGCCATTTAATTGAGGAAAAAAATATTGGCCCGGCCTGGAGAGATGTTGCCAAAAAATATGCCGATTCAGCTAACGCTGTGGAGTATCTCTCTCATAAAATTATAAATGGTGGTGCTGGTGTTTGGGGACAAGTTCCGATGGCACCTCATCTAACAATGCCCCAGGAAGATGCAGAAACTTTGGCAAAATTTGTTTTACTATTGAAAAATAAATAACAAAAAAATGAAGCTAATTTTTGCTTTTGCGGTAGCGATATTTTTTATTGCCTGCAACGATAATTCTTCAGACAAAAAAGAAGAAACTAAAATTGAACCGGTGGCAAATCCTTTACTTACTCCGGAAGAGGAAAAAGATGGTTGGCAATTATTATTTGATGGCACATCTATTACCGGATGGCACAACTATGGAGGAGGTTCAATTGGAAATGCATGGAAAGTTTCAGAAGGCACTCTTCAATTTGATGGCCCTGCAAAAAAAGACACTATTGCGCAAGACATAGTTACTGATGAAGAGTATGAAAACTTTGATCTGAAACTTGAATGGAAGATCGATACAGGAGGGAATAGCGGGATCCTGTTTTATGTGCATGAAGATACTGCTTATCACAGGCCGTACTGGACAGGACCTGAAATGCAGGTACTCGACAACAACGGTCACCCAGATGCAAAAATCTTAAAGCATCGTGCTGGTGACTTGTATGATCTTATCAGTTGCAGTAAAGAAACAGTCAAGCCAGCCTTGGAGTGGAACCAGGTAGAAATAAAAAGTTTAAATGGTAAACTTGATCTTTTCTTAAATGGAGAGAATGTAGTTTCTACAACTATGTGGGATGATAATTGGAAAAAAATGATAGCGGCAAGTAAATTCAAACAATGGCCGGGATTCGGTACTTTTAAAAAAGGTAGGATATGTTTACAGGATCATGGCAACAATGTGTGGTTCAGAAATATAAAAATTAAAAAGTTGTAAATAGGATTGTAAGAAGTTGAAGCCTGCTGACTATCAGCAGGCTTCTTTGTTTAAAAGCAATTTTTTGAAAATCCGTTTATTGTTTATAGCTTTTACATCCAAACCAAAACAACTATTATGAATACTGAGATCTTTTCGCACATCAACTGGTGGGCAATTTTAGTAGCTGCTCTTGCTTATTTTATGCTTGGCGCTTTATGGTATTCAAAAGCTCTATTTGGAACCAAATGGGCCGGTCTTGTAAAACTCGATATGAATAATCCTGATCTGAAAAAAGGGATGGGTAAAATGATGGCTTCCACATTTATCCTTATAGTCATTGTTTGTGTAGGGCTTGCCCTGTTGATACGCATGATCAATTTTGGCGATAATTTTTTATATGGAATAAAACTTGGGTTGCTTACAGGATTTGCGTTTGCTACTACTGCAGTAAGCATTAGCTATGTTTATGAAAATAAGCCTTCCAATTTATACCTGATTAACAACGGCTACCATGTAATTGGTCATGTGCTTGCCGCAACCATCCTTGTTTTGTGGCGATAACAAAAAAAAATATAAATTAAAAAGTCAAAATCAAAAACGAAAGGATTGCAACTAGTATATTTTTTACTTTTTAATTTTGACTTTTGTCAATCTTTTGCTTAATCAAGTTTCGTGATCTTGAGTGTATTGGTTGGTAAATGAAGATGTACGGGAGTGCTTCCTGTACTAACAGCGACATCACCGCTTTTTAAGAATCCTCTTTCTTTAAGTATTTCGATTTGGTCAAAGATGATATCATCAAGACTTTCTTCTTCATCATAAAAGAATGCCCGTACTCCCCAGCTAAGACTCAATTGATTTACAAGAGTTCTTTCTTTTGTAAAAATAAATAGCGGGGCCTTAGGACGATAACTGCTAAGCATGAATGCAGTGTACCCACTTTGAGTCATTCCAATTAAGGCCTGTGATTCCACATCTTTTGCAAGCTTACATGCATTATAACAGATGGCATCGCTTAAAAAAGATGGTGAATGCGGTTGGGGCGCTAATTCATCTTCGAGGCTATAGTGATAATCGGTCCTTTCAACTTCTTCAATGATCTTTTTCATAGTTTCTACTACTAGTGTAGGATGTGCGCCTGTTGCGGTTTCGCCGCTTAACATTACAGCATCTGCGCCCTCCAGCACCGCATTAGCCACATCTGTTATCTCGCTACGATTTGGCTTTGTTCTTTCGATCATGCTTTCCATCATTTGGGTAGCAACGATCACCGGCTTAGCACGATGAAGACATTTTTTGATAATTTGTTTTTGGATCAATGGAACTTTTTCTATTGGTAATTCCACTCCAAGATCACCGCGAGCCACCATGATGCCATCCGACTCCACAATGATGTCGCGGATATTTTCTATTGCTTCCGGTTTTTCAATTTTAGCAATGATCTTCGTTTTGCTTTTCTTTTCTTCCAGTTTATTGCGAAGAATAATAAGATCTTTCACATTTCTTACAAATGAAAGAGCTACCCAGTCTAATTTTTGTTCAATGATAAAATCAAGATCGGCAAGATCTTTATCTGTCAATGCGGGTAAGGTAATTTTTGTATCCGGCAAATTGATGCCTTTTTTAGATGAAAGATCTCCCCCCAGGGTCACTACTACTTTTACATCATTGTTTTTTTCAATGCTAAGCACTCGCACTTCCAATTTGCCGTCGTCTATTAAAATTATGTTCCCGATCTTTACATCACTATGGAAATTTGGATATGACACATATATTTTTTCTTTGGTGCCGATTACTTTTTCATTTGTAAATGTGAGAATATCTCCTTCGACAACTTCAATGACTCCATTTTCAATTTCACCCACTCTTAATTTAGGTCCCTGCAGATCGCCCAATATTGCAATGTTGTAGGGTTCTTTTTTATTTATGTTACGGATGTGTTCAATGATCTTTCCTTTGTCTTCATGTGTGCCATGAGAAAAGTTCAATCGAAATACATTTACGCCTGCTCTTACAAGATCAAGTAATTTATCGTAAGTATCACAAGCCGGGCCAACAGTAGCCACAATTTTGGTACGATGAGTCGTATGTTGAACACCCGCCTCCTTGTTCATTGATTTCTGAAAATATTTTTCTGCTTTTTTGCTCATGAGATTTTTTTATATCTAAATTTCTTGTTTCAAGATTTTCTATCCTTAAATTTCAACCCCTTTTGATCATTTGTATTTAAATACTTTATGAAGTTTGCAATATGTGATGCAAGATTTTTATATTCTTCATTAAGTTCATTCAACTCTGATTCATTCCAATACTCACTTTCAAATCCTCTGAATAACTGTGATCTAACTTCTCCCGTTGATCCTTTTGAATAACTTAATGCGTTAACAAATTCAAGTCTGCTATCTCTTTCAAATCCTTCTGCGATATTATCCATAACCGAACCGGCTGCTTCTTTCAAGTTGTTTTTAAATCGAAAATCTTTAGCAACTTTTTCTCTTTCTATTAGGTCAAGTATCTTTTTATACAATCTTCTCGCTTCTTTCCAAATTTCAAGCTCTTCAAAAGATGTTATAGTGGCCATTAAAATTAGAAATTTAGAAATGAGAAATTGCAAATCTAGCTTGCCAATATCTTTACGATCCTTAGCCACTCCTCACTGATCTTTGCCTTGTTTTTTACGGCATTTTCCAGCGGTATGTAATGCATTTTATTATTCATGATCCCTACAAACACATTATGTCGTCCTTCCATTAAAGATTCTACAGCATGAAAACCCATGCGACTGGCAATAAGCCTGTCGAGACATGAAGGTGAGCCACCTCTCTGAATATGTCCGAGAATGCACACTCTTATTTCCGCCTGCGGTAATTTTTCTTTCAGGATCTTGTGCACTTCATTGGCACCGCCAAAATCATCCCCTTCCGCCACCACGATCAGGTTCACTAATTTCTTTCTTCTTTCTTTTTCCTGGAGTGATGCCACAATATCATTGATATCAGTTTTTCGTTCAGGGATCAAAATATTTTCGGCACCGGTGGCAATGCCACTATGAAGAGCAATATATCCAGCATCGCGACCCATTACTTCAATGATAAAAATGCGGTCGTGTGCATCCATTGTATCTCTTACTTTATCGATCGCTTCCACTGCTGTATTTACAGCGGTATCAAAGCCGATAGTAAAATCGGTTCCATAAATGTCCTTATCTATGGTACCTGCAAGACCTATACAAGGGATATCAAATTCCTGACTAAATTTTACAGCGCCGCGAAAAGAACCATCACCACCAATAATTATAAGACCATTGATGCCCCGGTCAAATAGATTGTCATATGCCTTTTTTCTTCCTTCGTAGTCAAAAAAATCTTTGCAACGGGCAGTCTTTAAAATAGTTCCTCCTCGCTGGATAATATTTGCCACCGATCTTGTTTCCATTTTGATAATATCATCATCGATCATACCCTGGTAGCCGCGCAAGATGCCATATACTTCCAATCCATGATAGATCCCGGTTCTTACAACCGCCCGAATCGCTGCATTCATACCAGGGGCGTCTCCGCCAGAAGTAAGAACTCCAATTTTAGTTACTTTATTTGCCATATAAGATTTAAAGGTTAAACGAAAAAAAACAAACAACTGTTTGAATTTTATTTGGTTAACCGGCTGCCAAAAATAATGTTTTGTTTTTTTATGGTGTTTTTTTCACATACGCACCTATTATCGCTGCTTACCCTTTGTCAGTAATTCGGTTTTTTACAATTGGTATCCTTAATTTTATTTACTAAACAAAGAACATATGAAAAGGATTTTTCTATCGCTGATCTATTTCCTGCCGGTTTTTTTGTTTGCACAGTTTAATTACCCTGCTACAAGAAAAGTGGACACTGTAACGAATTATCATGGAACAATGGTGGCTGATCCCTACCGTTGGCTGGAGGATGACCGAAGTGAGGAAACAAAGCAATGGGTGACTGAAGAAAACAAAGTGACGTTTGGATTTCTTGACAAGATCCCTTACCGGGCACAATGGTTAAAAAGATTGGAAGAAATAAATGATTATCCAAAGTATAGTTCGCCATCAAGAAAAAATGAGTATTTCTATTTTTCTAAAAATGATGGCTTGCAAAATCAAAGTGTTCTTTATCGTCAGAAAGGTTTGAATGGAGAACCTGAATTGGTTTTGGACCCCAATAAATTTTCTGCTGATGGAACAAGTGGTCTTGGTGCTTTTGTACTTTCCAAAGACGGTAAATATGCGGTAATTGGAAAAACAATCGGTGGAAGCGATTGGCGTACATTTTTTGTTATGGATATGAAGACCTTAAAATATTTACCCGATTCGTTGGCCTGGGTAAAAGTTTCCGGTGCATCCTGGAAAGGAGATGGTTTTTATTATAGCCGTTATCCTACACCTGAAAAAGGAACAGAGCTATCAACTAAAAATGAAAATCACCAGGTGTATTATCATAAGATAGGAACCCTGCAGGACCAGGATGAATTGGTATATGATGATCCTGCAAATCCTCAGCGTTTTCATGGTGTATTCACCAGCGAAGATGAACGTTATGTGTTCTTAAACATCTCTGATCGTGGAAAAGGGAAAGACGGAAGTGCTCTTTGGTATTTTGATAGTAAAAGCAACGATAAAAAATTTAAGGCAATTATAAAGGAAGTAGGAGAGTATAACTATAACTTTTTAGATGAGTCAGATGGTCGGTTTCTTATTCTTACAAATGATGGAGCATTGAACAGGCGCATAGTTTCTATTGATCCCCAAAATCCGGATCGTGCAAACTGGAAAACTATTATTGCTGAAAAGCCAGAAAATATTTCTTCAGCTACTTCATCGGGCGGTAAGTTGTTTATTACTTATTTAAAAGATGTAACAAGCAGGGTTTATGTATATGATTATAAGGGTAAACTTGAAAAAGAAGTGAAACTGCCTTCCTTAGGTACAGCAAGTGGTTTTGGTGGTGAAAAAGATGATAAGTTTGTTTTCTACACCTTTACATCCATCACATTCCCGCCCACTATCTATCGCTATGATATTGCCAGCGGAAAAAGTACCGTTTTCAGAAAACCAGAAGTAAAATTCACCCCGGAAGAATATGTAACTGAGCAAGTTTTTTATCCAGGTAAGGATGGGACAAAAGTTCCGATGTTCATTGTGTACAAAAAAGGAACGAAAAAGAATAGTAAGAATCCAACGATACTTTACGGATACGGTGGATTTAATATAAGCAGCAATCCATCTTTCTCATCAACAAGGATCGCATGGCTCGAACAGGGTGGCATTTTTTGTATAGCCAACCTAAGAGGCGGAAGCGAATATGGTGAAACATGGCATGAAGCAGGTATGCGATTAAAAAAACAAACAGTGTTTGATGATTTTATTGCTGCCGGAGAATTTTTGATCAACGAAAGATATACTTCAAAGGACTATCTTGCCTTGCAAGGTGGATCAAACGGAGGATTATTAGTGGGTGCTGTTATTAATCAGCGTCCCGATCTGTGTAGGGTGGCAATACCGCAGGTGGGTGTAATGGATATGTTACGTTTTCATAAGTTTACGATTGGCTGGAACTGGATTGCAGAATATGGCAGTAGCGATAATGCAGGTGATTTTAAAAATTTATATGCCTATTCGCCGCTCCACAATATTAAAGAAGGATTGAATTACCCCGCTACTTTAATAACAACTGCTGATCATGATGATAGGGTGGTTCCGGCGCATTCATTTAAATATGCAGCTACTTTACAGGAAAAATATAAAGGGAGCAACCCGGCAATGATCCGTATTGATGTGAATTCTGGTCATGGAGCAAGCAATCTTAGAAAAGGGTTAGAAACAACGGCTGATATCTATTCATTTATTTTTTATAACATGAAGTTGACACCGAAATTTGAAGGAGTAAATTTACAGGAAACAAAAAAAGCTTTTTGATGTAATTGAAACATATTTCCTCACAAGTTACCGCCTTCGCCGGCGGTAATTTATTTTTGCAAAATACATGGCAAAAAAAATTATCATAGCAATTGACGGATGGAGTAGTTGTGGTAAAAGCACTTTGGCAAAAGAGCTTGCGAAAGAGCTCGGTTATCTGTATGTTGATAGTGGCGCCATGTATCGTGCCATTACACTTTATTTTTTGCGTAATCATGTGGATTGGACGGACAAGAGCGAGGTAAGAAAAGCGTTGAAAGAAATTTCTCTTGAATTTATATACAATGAAAAGAGCCAGCAAAGTGAAATGCATCTGAACGGGGAAAATGTAGAATACGTGATTCGTGACCTGGTGGTAGCCGAGAAAGTGAGTGATGTAGCAGCTATTAAGGAAGTGAGAAAATTTGCAGTAGAACAACAGCAGTTAATGGGTAAGAAAAAAGGAATTATTATGGACGGCCGTGATATAGGCACCGTAGTTTTCCCAAAAGCCGAATTGAAGATCTTTTTGACAGCCGATAATGCAGTGAGAGTTGAAAGAAGATTTAAGGAGCTTTTCGAAAAAAATCCAAATGTTACGATAGAAGAAATAAAAGCAAATCTTGAAATGAGGGATTATATTGATAGTAACAGGGAAGAAAGTCCTCTTCGCAAAGCTGACGATGCCATCCTCTTAGATAATACCAACCTAACCGCTAATGAAACCATTCAAAAAGTCTTAAAGCTTACAAAAAAAATTATTGATACCTGAACTATTAGTTCAAGAACGAAATTGGTTAGTTGGACAAGTCTGAGAGCTAGTATTTATACCATCTCCAATGCTCTTGCCATGCTTTTGATATGCTTTATCCATGCCTTTGAGTGGGAGTAAGCTAATGAGTTAACATCTAAATAATTTTATTTATAAAAGAAATTTTCTTTGTCTGTTTTGTATTTCTAAAAACTCTTTCTATTTTAGCGTTCTGATTGAGAAAATCAATCCTTTCGAAATCTCACTCTCCTATCAAAAAAGCCGTTGGTTAACAAATCCATTTTCGTTTGAACTCTACTGTGTAGCTGCAATGTTATTGCTATTTGCAATGATTATTATAGTGCAAGTCTTTATTCCAATACTTCTGAACTATCAGTACCAATTCACTATTGAAGCTAACCAAGCTAAGTCCCTTCCTATTCTGAATGCCAAGGTTTCCAACCTCCTGATGAATCACCACTAACAAGTGGATGAATTGAATCATCATATACCTACCCCGAAAAATAGAGCCGAAGGGTAGAATTCGTTAACTGTAAAAACTATTTATTAAAAAAAAGTTCCGATAGATCGGAACAAAAAACCTTGAAGCATGAAAAAGATTTTACTTTTCTTAATGACAATCTGTGCCTTTGTGATAGTAAAAGGACAGACACAAATTTGCGGTGCAGCCGCAATTAAGCGCTGGACTAATGAAGTGGTTAATGGAAACCTGTTACCCGGTTCCCAGTCAACAACAACTGCCCCAATTGTTATTGATGGGTCTACAGCAGACTGGGCACAGTATATTACCGGTCCTTTTAATTATTTTAATCAACCAGTGCCAACATATCAACCTGATCCGCATGTAGCTCCTGTGGCAGATGCAATTGGGAATATTCAATTGGATGCATTAAAAGGTGAAGTAGGTGAGCGGGACAGACCAGGCCAGGAGCATCGCGATTTGAGATATTTTGCATTTACTTACGACAGGAAGAATGCATATTTTTATTTCAGAAGGCCAGGGAATAATTCAGCACAGGTTACTTTATATTATTTTATTGATATTAATGTTGATGGTTTTATGCGTACCGGAGAACCTGTAATAAAAATTAGTTATAATGGGGGCCAGGGAACACTTTCTATGGCGTATTTCGTAGAAAATCCGGGTTCAATTAGCGGAAGTCAAGCGATTCCTGGTTCCTGGGTTTCAGGTAAGGGAAACGCAATGTCAGCGACAGTAGCCAGAACAGGAAATAACAACACCAGTGACTGGGTCGTTGGATCAGCAGACGGTTGGTCTATGCCGGGTTCTACAGTTGATGTACCTAATTCAGATCTACCTGTAGTTGATGTAGCCGGTGGCGAAAAAGTTGGTGGAATGGGATTGAAGGATACTTATTCAGACGGTGCCACGTCGACAGGATACGGAGCAGAGTTTGTTATTCCATGGAGTTTTTTCAGATTATATGGTGGTTATTCATATCCAGGTTACGTTCCATTAAATTATATGAATGTATTTACGTGGCATGTTTCTCTAGCTGGTGGTAATAGCGGTATTGAGGGCTCAGAAGATAATGCGGGTGGATGCTGCTCAGGCCTTGCAGTATCAGGTTCTCCAAATGTAACTTCTAGTGGAGTATTTAGTGGAACAGCCCAGTGGATATATAGAACAGGTATTACCTATACTGAGCAAAGAAATTTAAAGACTAAAGTTACTACTGGTAATATTGAAATTATTAACCCTAAAGATGGCGGAGATCAACCGCTGGCTGCAGCAGCGGTTCAAGCATGGCAACTTACAGGTACAGCAGATCTGGATTGTAGTCCAGCAACTCCTGGTGTAACCACAACTTTTGCTTATGTAAGCACAACTACTGATTTGGGTGGAAATGTACATTATCTATTTGCTCCAAACAGTATTGCAAATGCAACGGTCCTTCTGGCAGCAAATTCATCAGGATGCTATTATATTGATATCAATACTATTTTCGGTGGCTTCCCGGCTATGAAATTCGCAACTGTTAGTTATGCCTATACAACAGAATTTGATATTAGCTCCAATTCATGTAATAATATATCTAACGGCGGTTCAGCAGGTAGTCTTGACGTTCTTCCTGTTAAGATGACTTATTTCAATGCAGCAAGAAGTGGTCAAAATGTAAATCTTAGCTGGCAGACTTCATTTGAAGAGAACAATACAGGTTTCGAAATACAAAGATTTACAGGTGCAGGTGGCTGGCAAACTATTGGTTTCGTTGCAACACAAGCAACTTATGGTAATAGTGGTATAGCGTTGAATTATCAATACACTGATATAAACACGACAAAAGGTATTACTCAATACAGGCTGAAGCAGGTTGATAAAGGAAATCGTTCTGCGTACAGCGTTATCCGTTCAGTTCGTGGATTAGGTCAAAAAGCCAATACAATTATCTATCCCAATCCAAGCGGTGATGGTAAAGTGAGTGTTGTATTTGATGATGCCAGTGGCATACATGATGTTTCTTTAATGGATGTAAGCGGAAAAACATTAAAACAATGGAAAGGAGTTACTAATAACAACATCCAGATTGATAATCTCAATTCAGGATTCTACACTGTAAGAATAGTGAATGCTGAGACAGGTGAGCAGGTAGTAGAGAAATTCATTGTAAACAAGCGTTAAAGCTCAAGGTTTTGACCAACGGCGGGGGCGGTCCTCGAGCCGCCCCTTTTTAAATAATTTTTTTGTCAATTATGATTTTATAGTATCTTGTACATTCTTATCAATATCTCCACTCTCCATTGAAAGAAACCGAAGTCTGAATTTTATCCCGCGAAAACAAAAAACTCTGATTTGTAAATTCTGACCGTAACCTATGTTGGGTATAACTCCAACACCTATTAAGAACTTTTCCTGAAAAGCTAAGGAGCAATTAAGCATCGAGACTTGGTTTAATCGCCTACAGCCTGGATCTGTTCATATCTGAAGCCCTGGTAAATCATTTTTTAATTATAAAACCTTGAAGTATGCGAAAGATTCTACTCTTATTCTTATTGGTGATATCATCAATAAGCTTTGTTTATTCCCAGACACCTTGTGTTCTTAATTACCAAATAAACAATGGTGGCGGCAGCTGTCCGGATTTGAACGGAAATGGTGCGACTGGCACTATAACCTTAACATTCGATGGGCCTATTGATCCGCTCAATATTCCCCATATTGTCACTGTTTTCGATATTACTGATCCTGCTAACCAGGTTGAAGTGACCGATGTAACCTATGGTGACGGAATATTGCTTAATAATGGCGATGTAAAATTCTGCTATTACGTTGGGCCAGCCAATAACAATAATCTTGCTGGCCATAATTCCGTGTTTAGGTTTCTTATTGCTTATGCTGGTGATGCTTTATGTGTTTCGCAAGGAGCTCTTCCTGTTGCGTTCGGTGCCTTCTCAGCTACCCGTAGCAATAGTCTTGTTGCCCTGAAATGGACAACTGCTACAGAAAGCAATAATCTTGGTTTTGAGATTCAGCGATTGGTTGGCAATGGAAGCTGGCAAACTCTTTCATTTGTTGCTACCCAGGCTGCGCAGGGGAATAGTGCATCCGATCTTACTTATACTTACTCTGATCTGAATCAAACAAAAGGTATCAGTCAATACCGTATAAGGCAAATTGACATTGACAAAAGATCAAAATTCAGTGAAATACGCGCCGTACGCGGAGACAATCAAAAAGGTAAAACAATTGTTTATCCAAACCCAAGCAGTGATGGTAAAGTGAATATCATCTTTGACGAGACAACTGGTCTTCGTGATATTTCATTGATGGATATAAACGGTCGTGTTATTAAACAAATGAAGGGAGTCACAAACAATAATATTTTATTTGAAAATCTCACAGCAGGTATTTACACAGTGAGAATCGTAAATAATGAAACCAGCGAACATGAAGTACAAAAGTTCGTTGTAAACAAGCGTTAAAGCTTCAAGGTTTTAACCAACGGCGGGGGCGGTCGTCGTGCCGCCCCTTTTTAATATAAAATATTTTTTGGCGTTTATGATTTTTAGTAACTTGTATATACCAATTAATATTTCCACTCTCCGGTGAAAGAAACCGGTGACTGACATTCACCTTCACAAAAACTCTGACTAGTAACGTCTGACGCCAAGACCTATGATGGTACCACTCCAACGTTTGTAAAAGACGTTTCCTGAAAAGCCAACCGGCATTGAGTTGAAACTGATCTGCACTATCATCAGCAAGGCTTTTAATCTTTATTTCTGGTTACCGGAAATTATTTTTTTTAACAATAAAACCTTGTAGTATGAAAAAGATCCTACTCTCTTTTTTAATAATGTTTGCATTGGTGGCTGCTAATAATGCAAAAGCACAATGTGACCTGAAATTTGCCAATCTTGTTGTAGCGGCCGTTGGTGATCCCGTACCCATTGGGGCTAATAAATGCCAGGTTACATTTAATGCTTCTTTTGATATCATAACCAATTCTGGCTTTAAACATTTGTACTTTCATTCATGGTTATTGCAGGATTATCCCAATCCTCCAATTTTTGATTGTACCAGCGACAATACTCCAGCCAGGGACCCGGGAACAAGCGAACAACTGGGAACCGCTATTGACGACCCGGGCAAATCGTTTCTTGATATAGGTTTTGAGGGCTTATTTGACATCACTTTTAACCCCGATATTGCAGTAAATGTCACATCGAATATCTCAACTGTTTATCCGCATGATCCCAGTGTTGTTTTGATAATGCCTTCTAATTCTCCAGGCATGAATGCAGTCATTACAAGAAAGGGAACATCGGACACTTTACACTTTGACGTAACCAATATTAAAATTATCGCCAATGTCCCTTGTGGGTCAGACGTGTTTGTAAAAACTGACATTTGGGGTTCTAATTCAAATGCTCCTGATCCTAAAGCACAATGTTATATCTGCGGATTTGGACAAACTTCTGGGGAGCCACAAATAGCACTTCAAAAACTGTGTAATCAAGTTCCTTTTCAATATAGCATAAGGCTAACGACATCAGTCCAAACAGATTTGCATGTCGTTTTCCGAATTTTTGCCGATGATCTGGATGGGATTCCAGAACCCGGCGGTGACGATTCGCTTTTATTTACTTCAGGGGTTATCACAATTAACTCTTCTACGCAATTTAATTCCGGGTTAGTTACGTTACCAGGCGATTTTTGTTGTTCTCCGCCATGGTCGCAATGGGGAATTTTTGCAATAGTAACCGGGGCGGAATTTGCGAATGAAATAAGGACGCCAGTGATTGAAGAAGCATGCGCTTTGAATCCATTACCTGTTTCATTAAGATCATTTACTGCTTCAAGAAATAGCTCGACTGTTAATTTGAATTGGGAAACAGTAACAGAAGAAAATAGTAAAGGATTTAATATTCAAAGGAACTTAGGTAATGGTTGGGAAAAAATTGGCTTTGTAGAAACAAAAGCAATTAATGGCAACAGCTCATCACTCCTCAGCTATGCTTTTTCAGATCTGAATAATCATGCAAGAGGGTTATCTCAATACCGGCTTCAGCAGGTAGATATTGACGGCAAATTTGCCTACAGCCAAATAAGATCTGTAAGAGCAACTGCACAAAAAGGAAAAACTATTATTTATCCAAATCCAAGCAACGATGGTAAAGTAAATGTTGTATTTGAAGATAAAGATGTAAGCCGTAATGTATCATTAACGGATATGAATGGCCGAATAATAAAACAATGGAAAAACATATTGAGTAATACTTTGCAAATAGAAAATCTTATTTCAGGGTTTTACACGCTGCGCATTGTTAATTCAGAAACCGGTGAGCAGATCGTAGAAAAGATCGTCGTCAAAAATCGTTAAAGCTTCAAGGTTTTAACCAACGGCGGGGGCGGTTTTCGTGCCGCCCCTTTTTTTATTTGTCTATCTCGAAATTGAATAGCATCGGAAATCTACTGTATCATGAATTTATAGATCAAAAAATTCCTTGCATATGTTTAAAATATTCCCCACTTTTTAAAATTCCTGTTGTTCATTTCTCCACAGTTTAAGGATTGTATTTCTCAAAATAGTTCATTTGACCTTTGAATACTGCAAAAAAAAGAGTGGATGGGTTTTTGTATAACCGGTATCGGACGGTTTAATTCTTCACGCTTATGCGACTGTCTTCAATGTCCTTAACCATAAATACATATATTATTAAATTAAAACCTTGTACCATGAAAAAGTTTTTACTCTTTCTTTTTCTTTTTAGCGGAGCTTTGTTCTCTTTTAGCTCAATCAAAGCACAATGTGATCTTTCATTTCCAAACCTTGCCCGGGCATTTTCATCTGACATAACGCCAATAGGTCCAAATAAGTGCCAGTACACGATTAATGTATCATTTGATATTGTAACTAATTCAGGGTTCAAGTATCTTTTTTTCCATTCCTGGTTGCTGCAGGATTATCCTAATCCTCCGATCTTTGATTGTTCCGGAAATACACCTGCCGTAAACCCAGGTACAAGTGCTCAATTGGGTACTGCTATAGATGATCCGGGAAAATCATTTAATGATATTGGGTTTATAAACTTAAATACATTGACCCTCGATCCCAATACACCAGTAGATGTAACAGCGAACATTGCTACTACATATCCCCATGATCCGAGTGTTGTGTTGAATTCACCATTAAATTCACCGGGCCTGACAGCGACAGTAACAAGAAAAGGTAGCTCTGATACGCTGCATTTTGATATTACTAACCTGAAAATAATAGTAAATACTCCTTGCGGTACTCCCGTAATAATAAAAACAGATATATGGGGTTCTAATTCAAATGCGCCTGATCCTAAGGCCCAATGCTATGTTTGCGGAATAGGTCAATCTTTTGGCATACCAGCTATTTCACTGCAAAAAATATGTGCTACCAGTCCTTTCCAATATTCAATTGGTCTCACTTCAGTACTTTCCACAGATATTCATGTAGTTTATCGGATCTATGCAGATGATCTTGATGGTGTTAAAGAACCTGACGGTGATGATTCGCTTTTGTTTGTTTCGGATACAATTATAGTTAGCTCTTCTACTTCGTTTAGTTCGGGGTTGATAAATCTCCCGGGTGATTTTTGTTGTGTTGAACCATGGTCTTTATGGGGTCTTTACGCAGAAGTTACGGCAAGGGAATTTAGCAACACATTAAGTTCGCCGATAATTGAGCCAGCCTGTGCGGTCTTGGGGCCACTACCTGTCTCATTGAGATCATTTACAGCAACACGCAATAATTCTAATGTTCTTTTGAGATGGGAAACAGCAACTGAAATAAACAGCCGGGGATTTTATATTGAAAGAAATCTTGGCAATAATGTTTGGCAAACATTGGGATTTGTTTCAACCAAAGCAATGAATGGCAATAGCAGCTCTCTTCTTAACTATGAGTATCCTGACATTAATAATGCAAAGGGAATAACTCAGTATCGATTGAGGCAGATTGATATTGATGGCAAACAAGCTTACAGCCCGATACGTGCCGTAAGGGCAGGTGGACAAAAGGGAAAAACTATTATTTATCCAAATCCAAGCAATGATGGTAAAGTAAATATTGTATTCGCAGATGTAAACGTGATCCGGGATGTATCACTTACTGATATGAATGGTCGTGTTATAAAACAATGGAAAGGGATTGCTAACAACAATATTCAAATAGACAATCTAATGGCTGGGTTCTATACTATTCGGATCATTGATACTGAAACAGGTGAACAAACGGTGGAAAAAATAGTAGTGAAAAAGCGTTAAGACTACAAGGTTTTAACCAACGGCGGGGGCAGTTTTCGTGCTGCCCCTTTTTATTTCCGTAAATAGTGATACTAAAAAATTCATTGATATCTCGGTTTAAACTCATTTCAGAAAATCACAAGACTAATTTACTTTTATAAAAAGTAAATAGTGCCAGGGCATTGGACATATCGTCTTCTACAACCATTTCTTTTTTTGCATTTTATCATCCTCATTGGTATCCTGGGATATATTGTCATTGAAGGATATACATTCATGGAGGCATTGTATATGACAACGATCGCCATTACTACTGTCGGATTTAGCGAGGTAAGACCGCTAAGTGATTCAGGTCGCTTGTTCACCATTTTTTTATTAATAACAAGTTGGGTCACTTTTGCGT
This sequence comes from Chitinophagaceae bacterium, assembly GCA_035764525.1. GTDB lineage: Bacteria > Bacteroidota > Bacteroidia > Chitinophagales > Chitinophagaceae > VBAS01. The sequence continues at coordinate 17,409 of DASTZB010000315.1, forward strand.
GGGCCATTGCCCGCATCACACAGTTTGTTATTACCGGTGAGATCAATAAATATTTTAAAACGAGAAAGAATATGAAAGCAATTACTCAATTAGATCGTCATGTTATCCTTTGCGGTTTTGGAAGAAACGGGCAGCAGGCAGCAAGGACACTAAAAAATCATAACATGCCATTTGTAGTAATTGAAAAAGAAGAGGAATCAATAGAAAAAGCGTTGCCCCTTTTCCCTGAGCTTGTGTACCTGGTTGGCGATGGCACTGATGATGACCTGTTGAAAAAAGCAGGAATAGATAAAGCGATTGCCTTAATTACAGCATTGCCTGTAGATGCCGATAACGTCTTTATCGTTCTTTCGGCAAGAGGACTCAATCAAAAACTACAAATCATCAGCAGGGCATCGGATGAAAGTTCTTTTCCAAAACTAAGAAAAGCGGGAGCTGATAATGTTATAATGCCTGATAAGATCGGCGGCTCACACATGGCCACACTTGTATCAAAACCTGATGTGATCGAGTTCATGGATTTTCTTTCAAGTGAAGATGGGGAATCAGTGAATATGGAATCGGTTCCTTATGAACTATTACCTTCCGGTATAAAAGATAAACCGCTTAAAGTAGTTATGGAATGGAACAAAACAGGAGTGAATTGTTTGGGAATAAAAAACAGGGAAGGGAAATTTATTATTAATCCCCCTGATGAAACATTAGTGACAGAAGGTTGTAAAGTGATTGTGTTTGGCACCCGTGCACAGATCGCTGAAATGAAACACAACCTTGATTGATCAATTGCTTACGATCCCGAGCAGATCTATTTCAAATACCAATGTAGATCCACCCGGTATTGTTTGATACTGACCAGGGCCGTATGCCAAATTATAAGGGACGTACAATTTCCACTTTGAGCCAACAGGCATCATCTGCAATGCTTCCGTCCAGCCCTTTATAACTCCATTTACGTCAAATGAAATCGGGCCACCCATTTTATAGGAATTATTAAATTCAGTGCCATCAATAAATGCACCTGTGTAGTTACAAGATACCTTATCTTTTTTGGTGGGCGTTTTCCCTGTTCCAACCGAAATGATCTCGTATTGTAATCCGCTTGGTGTAACTTTTACACCGGGTCTTTTCTTATTTTCTGTCAAAAATTTTTTTCCTGCGTCGATCGTAGGTTTATTTTTTATTTCCTGCAGTTTTGATTGATACCTCATTGCAACCATATTTGCAAGACTGTCGTTCATCAATGGTTTTTTTTGATTTTGCAGATCATTGATAGCTATTGTTATAATGGCGGGATTAAAATTGGTTATATCAAATTCACGAAAAAAGTTTATAAGATAAATACCGGCTGCATAGCTTGCGGAATCCCTCATATCATTTAAAACTACACCTGTCACAGGCTGCTTTACAGTCTTTTTCGGATCCGCCATTAATTGGGTTTGATAAGCCATAACTGCACTGTCTGCATTGGAATTACTTATCAGTTGCTGATTATTTGATTGCAGATCATTACATGCTTTTGCAACAACCGCCCCGTTGAAATTATAAATATTCTGAGATCGATATTTATTCACTATATGTATGCCAGCAGTGTAGCTGGCAGAGTCTCGAAGGTCTTTAAGTATTTTGGGCGTTACCTGTTTTGGTGCCGGAGGCTTTTGGGAGCTAACTTTAACCGGTTTTGTAGTTTGGGAAAAGGTCGTAGTGGAAAGGAATATAAATGAAATCAAAAAAAGAATTCTCGGCATAAAAAAATTTTGGGAAGCAAATATAGTTATAAGTTCAAGTCTTTTTGCTTATGTTTTTTATTGTTTCTTCCTGTAAGATCGATAATTGCAGAGGGAAATCTTTCCTTATGACCGGTAAGAAGATTCCGGATATAATTATTCCCCCGATACGATGTTAAATACTCTTTGATATCATCAATATTTGACATTTTAAATTCCGATGGCAAATAACCCATTCCGAAAAATTTTCCATTATCAACAAGTATACAAGATAACTGAGTCTCCTCAAGACCTTTGTCAACAATGGCATAAGATGAGTCATCGCTCATTTCGGCAATGGCTTTTTTTACCCGCTTATTATAAGATGACCTGCTTTCTTGTTTTATACAAGCTCCCTTACATGTTTTATTTTCTACACCTGTGCATGAGCCATTTCCTTTTTCCAGAAAACATAATTTGGGACAAAGCTTATACTCCTCAATAACAGTTCTCAGCCAGCTATAACCTTCTGTTAAATTATGAAAGCTGTGAACGTGCTTAAGATTCTTTTTATTTTTTTCAATGATAAGACGGAGAAAACCATTCCTGTCCTCGTAAGTATAAATGCCAAAAACATCTTCCCAATGCTTTTGTGAATAATTGAACCTTGGCCAGTATTTTTTTATTTCAACAGATTCAAGAATGCTTGCCATTAATTCTGTAGCACAACTTTTAAAACTGATTGAATGAATATGAGTAATAAAATTTTGTTTTTGCCTTGTTTCAGAGTTATTGCTGAAATGGCTGTTAACACGGCCGCGGATATTGATCGCTTTTCCTATATAAATTATTTTCCCTTTTGCATCATGAAAATAATAAACGCCAGGTGTTGTCGGTAAAACTTCAAAATGTTGTTTAGGCACATTGGGTGGCAGTGATTGTTCTTTTGAATTCCGTGATAAGCTTTTTGAAATAAAATCTTCTTTGTCGTTTTCCAAAAGTTTGCTGAAGACTTTTACAGTTGCTTCTGCATCACCACCGGCCCGATGACGATTATTGATCTCAATTTCAAGGAAGCGGCAAAGATTGCCTAAACTGTAGGATGAAAACCCTGGAAATATTTTCCTGCTTAAGCGGACTGTACAAAGTTTTTTTGATTTCAGCTCATGACCGGCTTTTAATAAGTGGCTTTTTAAAAAACTGTAATCGAAATTTACATTATGAGCTATAAAAATATTTTCATTTAGAAGATTGAAAATATCTTCCGCCACTTCCTCAAATTGTGGGGCATTTGCAACCATTTCATCCGTAATACCGGTAAAAGATTGGATATATCTAGGGATTGGTTGCAAGGGATTGATCAGCGATTCAAATTTTTTGACAACCTTGTTGCCATCAAAAACATGAATAGCCACTTCAGTAATCCCGTTGGCTGATGCGTAACTTCCGGTGGTCTCTATATCAACGATAGCATACATGATTATTTTCAATATGATCAGGTTACAAAAAAGCAGACTAAGTTCGCAAAATATTTGGTATGACAGAAGAGAAATTTATAATGTTCCGAAACAGGCTGGAAAAGATTTACCGGCATCTTGGCAAGCAGGCAAAACGAATCGGTATAAGTTGTTACCGGCTTTATGATCATGATCTGCCTGAGTTCCCTTTTTGCATTGAGATATATGGATCAAATATTTATGTAGCCGAATATAAACGGCGGCATGGAATGAGTGAAGCTGAGCATGATGAATGGATGGAAAAAAGCGTTGACGTAGTTTGTGAAATATTAAAAGCAAAAAAGGAAAATATTTTTCTAAAACTCAGGCAAAGGAAGCCGGGGCGATTAGGGCAATATCAAAAAGTGGGAGAAGTAAAATCAGAATTTATAGTGGAAGAGAACGGATTGAAATTCATCGTTAACGTCAGTGATTATCTCGATACTGGTTTGTTCTTAGACCATAGGGTAACAAGAGAAAAGGTGAAGGCAGGTTCTAAGGATAAAAAAGTTTTAAACTTATTTTCCTATACAGGTTCTTTTTCGGTTTATGCTGCGGCCGGTGACGCCGATGAAGTAGTGACAGTGGATCTTTCAAAAACTTATCTTGACTGGGCGAGAAAGAATATGCAGTTGAATGCTTTTACTAATCCTTCGAAATATAAATTTATACATGCTGATGTATTGCAATATTTGAATACGGTCCGGGAAAATTATTTTGATATCGTCATACTCGATCCGCCAACATTCAGCAACAGTAAGAGGATGGAGGATATATTGGATATTCAACGTGATCACGTAAAACTGATCAATGGTTGTTTGCGGATCTTAAAACCTGGCGGGAAAATTTATTTCAGCACTAATTATAAAAAATTTGTACTGGAAAAAGCATCCATCCAATCTTTATTGATAAAAGACATTACAAAACAAACAACTCCATTTGATTTTGAAGGAAGAATAAATCGTGTTTGTTATCTGATTGAAAAGTAAAAACCGTCCCACCATGTGAGACGGTTTAATAAACTGCAAAAAAATCTTAATAAAGATAGTTTAAAGCTGTTTTGTCATTGCTGTTAAAAGGCCTGTTTTCATTTCTGCTGATACAAGCTAACATCCATGAATTAGGGTCCGGTCCTGTAGCCGTGCCCGGGATGTAAATAGCACCCACCGAAGATGCTCCTTCATTAGCATATGCGCCACCACAGCTATAGCTGCGATCAGCATAATCAGTATGGCGGAAACCTATACAATGTCCGACTTCATGTGCCATAATAGTTGCGAGATAGTTAACAAAGGTGTTGGACGTGCCAGACCCGATATTCCTTGAGTATAATTTTACCTGGCCATAAGGAGCACCCGAATTGCTCGGGAACCCTGACGAGCCAAGGTATGGACCATTAGCATTAACAAATTTGATATCGCCCCCTGAACCATCTACCTGGAAATCCAAAGTAAGGTTTTGAGCATCATACCTGTTTACCATTTCAGTTAAAGCTTGAGAATAGCCTGCGATCGCAGCAAGTTTCGAATCTAAGCTAACAGTTATAACTCTTGGACCTGATACCAGGTTTGTAGTACGGTACTGCTCTGTGTTTGCAATACGAAGAAAATTTCCACCCGGAGCTGAGTTCAGAAACTCCTCGCTAAGAATGATATCACCTTCTACAAGATACCCTTCTTCAATTTTAGCGACATTGGAAGTACCAAATCCATGATTGTAGATCTTGGTAAGTGTTTCTTCTGAAATTTGTTCTTGTGCCGGGTCTTTCACTTCCTTTTTGCAAGACGTAATTGCAAAACCGGCCACAAGCAGGATAGCTAATGGTTTCAACCTTTGTTTCATGTGGGGTCTGTTTTAATGTTATTAAATAATATGATTAGATAGATAGAAATACAGGCGGGTCTTCCAGTCTGAAAAGGTAGAAATTTTTTATTAATACTGACAAATGTTTTTCTCACTTTTTTTAAAAAATTCCCGTATCACTACGAAGGCTAAACGCTGGTAGCCGTAAGTATCCAGAAATCAATATTTTTAATGAATGAAAACGACCGGTTGGGGCAGATGGCATACCTATATAAGGGGGTTTACGATCGTCTTACTTAGTGTATTCATCACGCATTGCACATTTGGGCAATTAAATGATAACCCAAGGCTTTCCCCTGGTTTACTAAACCAAATAAGAAGCACGAAAATTAAAGAGAAGCTTTTGCTTGAGGTTACAATTAAAAATGATAAGATACCTGCTGAAATTTATAAACCAGTTTATCGGGCTCAAAAAATATTTGAATCTTCAACGTTTTCTGTTTACAGGTTATTTGCAACTCCTGATGAAATAAACTCTGCTCTTCTGCCATTACCTGGAATAATTTTTATTGAAAAAGGGGCCAGGATGGCTAAAGAAGAAATACAGGTCGGCAATCTTGATCTGTCAGTAAATAAAATAAATCTGGCTCATCGGAATTTCCCTTTAATAAATGGCAATGGAACAACAGTCTCCGTAAAGGAAAATAAACCCGATACTACAGACATTGATTTCAGAGGAAGGTTTCTTTCAACCAATCTTTCACCAACTACTGTTAACTCTCATGCTTCCATTATGTCAACAATGATTGCTGGTGGAGGAAACAGCTGGCATTTAGGAAAAGGTGCTGCGTGGGGAAGTACCATCAGTTCATCAAGTTTTGCAGTTTTATTGCCAGATGCAAACAGCGCCTACCTGCAATACAATATTTCTGTTCAAAATCATTCTTACGGTGTTGGGGTTGAAAGTTATTATGGTGCAGATGCGGCCGCTTATGATGCAAGTGCTATAGCTAATGGTTCCTTACTTCATATTTTTTCTTCAGGTAATTCAGGAACGTCGGCCGCAACAACCGGAACTTATTCGGGGCTAAATGGTTTTGCAAATCTTACGGGCAGTTTTAAGATGGCAAAGAACATTCTTACAGTTGGAGCAACGGATTCTTTTTCTGTTGTTGCTGCATTAAGTTCAAAAGGACCCGCCCATGATGGAAGAGTGAAACCAGAATTGGTTGCATTTGGTGAAGATGGAAGTTCCGGCGCTGCGGCCCTGGTTTCAGGATCATCATTGCTTCTTCAACATTTATATAAACAGTCAAATGGGACTTTGCCGCCAAATTCATTGGTAAAAGCCATTCTCATCAACAGTGCTGATGATGTCGGTAATGCTGAGGTTGATTATAAAAATGGATTTGGGAGCTTAAACGCAAATAACGCATTGAATACTTTACAGGCAAACAGGTTTTTTGCTGGCAGCGTTTCCAATTCATCAAATCAATCATTTACTATTACGGTCCCGGCAGGAATAAAAAAATTAAAAGCCACACTGGTTTGGAATGATCCGCCGGCTGCTCCCAACGCTTCGAGAGCATTGATAAATGATCTTGATCTTGAGTTGAAAGAAATTTCATCTGGTCAAACATGGCAGCCATGGGTGTTGAATCCTTTTCCGCATGTTGATTCATTAGTACAACTTGCAAAAAGGAAAAGAGACACCCTGAATAATATTGAGCAAATAACAATTGATACTCCCCCTGCTGGAAATTATCAGCTTAAGGTGACCGGGTTTAATGTTACTACAGCTTCACAGAATTTTCATATAGCATGGCAGCTGGATTCAGTGGATAAATTTGAATGGCAGTTCCCAACGGCGAATGATTTTATTTTTCCTTCTACTAATAATACGATCAGGTGGAAATCGTCTTTTGCAAATGCAAATGGAATTCTTGAATACAGTACTGGCGGAAGTAGTTGGCAACCGATACAAAATTCTGTTGATCTGAATTCAGCATATTATAATTGGAATGTCCCACCTGTAACAAGTATTGGATTAGTTCGCATGACCATTGGCTCAAATGTCTTTATCAGCGATACATTTACAATTGCAAACAGAACAACTACAGGTGTAGGATTCAATTGCCCGGATTCATTTTTATTTTACTGGAATAAATTACCCGGCATTGCAAACTACAAGGTTTATAAACTTGGAAATAAATATCTCGAGCCAATAACTGTAACTACAGATAGCTTCATGCTACTTGCAAAAGCTGCAAATCCTTCGTTGCATTATGCAGTAGCACCAATTATTGGAAGCAAAGAAGGAGTTAAGAGCTATACATTTAAGTACACCACGCAGGGTGTAGAATGCTATTTCCGTTCTTTTCTTGCTTTGCTTGTTGGGAGTTCTGCCCAACTCAGCATTTCTCTTGGCACTTTATATAATATTAATAAGATCGTTTTCGAGAAATTTAATGGAACAGATTATGTAATGCTGCAACAAATTGTAAACCCATCTTCGTTACAGTTGAATTTTACTGATGCATCGTTAAGGAAAGGTTTAAACATTTACCGGGTTAAACTTGAGCTGGCCGGCGGGAGAGTAATTTACTCTTCAATTGAAACTGTTTATTATTTCAATGGTGCGGAGTTTATAGTTTATCCAAATCCTGCATCTCAATATTCTCCAATAACGATCCTCTCTGATAACCAGTTTGAGCCTGCAACTTTACACGTGATCAATATGCAGGGACAGAAAATTTATGAAATGAAATTAAACGATATCAGCAACCAATTGCCTGTGGGAAGATTAAGCAAAGGATTAAACCTATTGCGTATAACCAGGAAAGATCAAAAAGATATTGTGCTGAAATTATTTGTACAATAATTATTTCGCTTCCACGGCGCTTAATTTTTTGGCAACAGTTTTTCCGGGATATTCTTCCAGCGCCTTTTCCAAACAATCCATTGCTGCATTAAGTGCATCAAGATTCAATACATAAGCCAATCTCACTTCATCTTTCCCAAGTCCTTCTGTTCCATAAAATCCTGTTGCAGGCGCCAGCATCACAGTTTGATCTTTATAAGAAAAACTTTCGAGCAGCCATTGGCAAAATTTATCTGAATCATCAATAGGAAGTTTTGCGATGGCATAGAAAGCGCCGCCGGGATTTGGACAAAACACTCCGGGCATTTTATTTAACCTGTTGATCATTAAATTTCTTCTTGATAAATATTCTGCTTTCGGGGCGTCAAAATAAGAATCGGGAAGATCGACAGCAGCTTCGCCCATTATTTGTGCTAGCCCGGGAGGGGAAAGTCTTGCCTGTGCAAACTTCATGGCTGTATTATAGACTTCTTTATTCTTTGTAACAAAAGCGCCTAACCTTGCGCCGCAAGCACTATATCTTTTTGAAATGGTATCCATCAGCACTACATTTTGACCCAATCCTGAAAGATGCATGGCACTTACATATTCTCCAGCATAACAAAATTCACGATATGCCTCATCACTGAATAAGTAAAGATCATGCTTGATACATATTTTTTTCAGCGCTTCCATTTCAGGGCGGCTGTATAAATAACCTGTTGGATTATTTGGACTGCAAATAATGATCGCTTTTGTTTTTGGTGTGATTACTTTTTCAAAATCTTCAATAGGCGGCAGGGCAAAACCGGTTTCAATATTCGAAGTGATCGGGACAACATTTACACCAGCTGCACAGGCAAAGCCATTATAGTTTGCATAAAAGGGTTCAGGAATAATCACTTCATCACCTGGATTCAGACAACAAAAGAAGCCAAACATAATTGCTTCGCTTCCGCCGGTGGTAATGATAATTTGTTCATGAGTAACATCAATCCCCACCTTTTTATAATATTGAACAAGTTTTCTGCGATAGCTTTCATTACCGGCGCTGTGGCTATATTCCAACACTTTGATATCAGCATGACGAACAGCATCCAGTATTGCCGGCGGAGTTTCTATATCCGGCTGGCCAATATTAAGATGATAAACTTTTATTCCTTTTTTCTTTGCGGCTTCGGCATAAGGCACCAGTTTACGGATCGGCGATGCGGGCATATGCTGACCGCGGTTTGAAATGTTTAGCATTGCTCAAAGTTACTTATCATTAGTTATGCAAACTTTTATTTAATAGAAAATCCCCGTCGATGGACGGGGATCGAATATTGCAAAGAATTATTATTACTTACCTGACTTATTCTTTCCTTTATTTTTTGACTTTGTAGTTTTCTCTTTTTCGGCGGCTGCTTTGGCTGCGTCTGCTTTTGCTGTCTCCTCTTTTGCCCATGCATCATATGCATCTGCGGCTAAAACTTCACCTGAAATCCCAAGAGTTTTTTCTTCATCGACGCCAGCAAACTTTACATAAACTGCCTTATCAAAATGGGCCAGGTTCGCGGCATTGTATTGTACTTTGAGCTTCGCTGTTTTACCTGGTGCGATCGGATCTTTTTGATATTCAGGAGTAGTGCAACCACATGAAGCATGTGCATTTTCTATCACTAAAGGCTTGTCAGTCTTATTCGTGATCTCAAAAGTATAAACGGCAGGAACATTTTGTTTTATTTTTCCAAAATCATATCTGTCAACATTGAATTTGGCATAATCATTTACCATTGTTTTTTGCTGCGCCATAGCGCCGGCAGATACGATAAACGCTGCTACGATAAATAATAGTTTCTTCATGATCTTAATTGTTTTTTTGTTTTAATAAGCTAATTGATGAGTTTTCTGGTGCTGAACCTGCTGGTGCTTTCCATACGGTTCCTTCTATCTTGATCTGTTTTGACAGATTTTGGTTGTACATGATCGTAATAAATTTTTCAAAATGACCTTCTCCGGCTGCATTATAACCCACTCTCACTTTTGAAGTACCACCGGGAGCAATTGGTTCTTTGCTCCATTCCGGTGTTGTGCAACCGCAGCTTGTCTGTACGTTTGAAATTACCACCGGATCTTTTCCCGTATTAGTAATTTCAAAAAAATGATAAACAGGTTTGCCTTGTGGAATGGTTCCAAAATTAAACTCAGTTTCTTTTACGGAAAGTACTTCTGGCGAAGCTGTAGTTTGGGCGTTTACTACAACTGCTATTGCAATTGCAGAGAAGAGGGTAAACAGTTTTTTCATTTTTAAGTTGATTCAGACTTCAAATTTAAGACTTCAACTTCAAATACCATAGACTAAACGCACAGAAATTCAGTATTTTTTAACACCCCAAAAAGCGGATACCCTTTCCTATATCTTTGTCATATGGATACCCCTCATCCTTCAATGCTTGCCGCTGATAAACTTTCTTTCGAAAGTTTCCGTAACGAGGTATTAAACGACTTTTATGTCGCTTGCTTAAGCCGTGAGGCCAGTCTTTTGGGGCGTAAGGAGGTTTTGACAGGGAAAGCTAAATTTGGGATTTTTGGAGATGGTAAGGAAGTGGCACAGGTTGCAATGGCAAAGTTTTTTAAAGAGGGTGATTTTCGCAGCGGCTATTACAGGGATCAGACTTTTCAATTCGCTATTGGCCAGGCAACTGTCGAACAGTTTTTTGCCCAATTATATGCTGATCCGGATGAAAATAATGATCCGAATAGTGCTGGCAGGCAAATGGTCTCGCATTTCTGTACTTCTTTGACGGATGAGCAAGGTAATTGGGTCGACCTTGCCAATCGGAAAAATACGATTGCTGATCTTGCTCCAACAGCGGGTCAAATGCCAAGAGGCTTGGGTGTTGCACTTGCTTCAAAATGTTTTCGCACCATAAAAGAATTAAAACAATTTGATCATCTTTCTGATAATGGCAACGAAGTTTGTTTTGTAACAATTGGTGATGCTGCAACATCAGAAGGTCATTTTTGGGAAACGGTGAATGCTGCTGGTGTAATGCAAGTGCCAATAGCTTTGTTTGTTTGGGATGATGGGTATGGAATTTCTGTTCCTAAGAATTTACAGACAACAAAAGCATCTATCTCCGAGGCATTAAGTGGTTTTCAGAAAAAGGATGATTCAAACGGGTTTCATATTTATAAAATAAGAGGATGGGATTATGGAGGCATGTGCGAAGCCTTTGAAGAAGGAATCCGTCTTGCAAGAGAAACACATACCCCGGCATTGTTTCATGTAGACGAATTAACGCAACCGCAGGGGCATTCCACTTCCGGTAGTCACGAACGTTATAAAACTCCGGAGCGGCTTGAATGGGAAAGAGAACATGATTGTTTGAAAAAGATGCGTGAATGGATCATTGATTCTTCTTTGGCAAGTGATGAAGAATTAAATCGTCTTGGTTCAAAAGCAAAGAACCATGTTAAGGATGAAAGAACAAAAGCATGGGAGAAATACCAGTCGCCGATAAAAGAACAAGTAAAAAAGATCGCAGAATTGGCTGCAACACTGGCAGCAAACATCCCTAATAAAGCTCAGACTATTGCCCAAATTAGCAAGGAGCTTACTGGTAATCGAGAGCCAATGCGTCGCGATGTAATGAGGTCATTGTATTCGATCTTGAATACGGCCGGAGATAACGATGCAGCATTTTGGGCAAAAGATTATTACAATGATCTTTTAAAAGCGAATGAACTTCTTTACAATTCTCATTTATATAATGTTGGCGAAAAAAGTGCCTTAAAAGTTGTTGAAACAAAGGCTGTGATCGCTAACGATGCGCCAATAATAAATGGGTTTGAAGTATTGAATAAATATTTTGATGCGTTGTTTGCAAACAATCCGCTGGTAGTTGCTTTTGGAGAAGATGTCGGTAAGATCGGCGATGTGAACCAGGGTTTTAGTGGCCTCCAGGCTAAATATGGCGAAGCAAGAATTTTTGATTGTGGTATTCGTGAGCTTACTATTATGGGACAGGGAATTGGTATTGCAATGCGCGGCTTAAGACCCATTGCAGAAATCCAATACCTCGATTATCTATTATATGGCCTTGAACCGTTAAGTGATGACGCGGCAACATTGCATTTCCGCACAAAAGGAAAACAAAGTTGCCCGTTGATCGTAAGGACCCGCGGTCATAGATTGGAAGGTATCTGGCACAGTGGCTCACCATTAGGAATGGTTATAAACTCTTTAAGAGGAATGTATGTATGTGTGCCAAGAAATATGACGCAAGCGGTCGGCATGTATAATACTTTATTGAAAAGTAATGATCCTGGAATTATTATCGAATGCCTGAATGGTTATCGTTTAAAAGAAAAACTGATCTCCAATCTTCTAGAGTTTACTGTCCCGCTTGGAGTGCCTGAAGTGATAAAAGAAGGTTCGGATATAACTATCGTTTCTTATGGTTCAGTACTGCGTATCACACAGGAAGCCGCAGGCGTCTTAGAGGCACAGGGAATTAGTTGTGAAATAATCGACATACAAACATTGTTGCCTTTTGACATCAATCATAAGATCCTTGAATCTTTAAAAAAGACGAATCGCATCATATTTATCGATGAGGATGTTCCTGGCGGGGCTGCTGCTTTTATGTTTAACAAAGTAATGGAAGAGCAGGGGGGATATCGTTATCTTGATGTAGCTCCAAGAACGCTGACAGGTAAAGAGCACAGGCCATCTTACGGCAGTGACGGAGATTATTTCAGCAAGCCCAATGCCGAGGAAATTGAATCCGCCATCAAAAAAATGATGCGAGAATAAACCTGTTAAATGTTTCCCCAATTTGTTTGAAGTGCGCAAGGCTTTTTTTAGATTAGCGGTAATTACCACTGCCAAACAAAGTGCTTATGAGGTCAAGGAATATGAATCGTATAATAACTATTTTTTTATTTTCATTTATATCTACTGTTTCTTTTACACAAACTGATTATTCGTCACAACTCAGTCTATGGAAGTCAAAATTTCCTGAAGAAGAATTTGTCGCTGCAAGCTATAAAACGACCATTAGCTTTACATTAAATACTAATCCAAAGCCCGGCTTTGCCAAAGTCAATGTTTTAGTAAGGAATGAAATAACTATTGTTCCCACCAAAGATTTCAAAGCATTTGATGATGGCTTGTTTTATAATCAGCAGGTTTCGATCGATAATGTAAAAGCGGTTAATCCAAAAGGAAAGGAAGTACCATTACAAAAACTTTGCGGCTCCTATCAAAGCGAAGATATTTTTCATGACGATTCAAAGCTTTGTACTATAAAATTTGCAACAGAAGAAAAAGGAAAGGCGTTTATTTATTCTTATGAAGAATATTATCATGATATCAAATATCTTACTTCTCAATATTTTCATGAATCGTTCCCCTCCGTTGAAAGAATTGTGGAATTTAGAATCCCTTCCTGGCTTGAGCTGGATTTTCGGGAATTTAATTTCTCAAACAATGGGATTGAAAAAAACACGTCAAAAGATGGTGACGTCAACAAGGTTATATATAAATTGAAGGATGTACAGGCGTATACCCATGAAAGTTCAGCTCCAAATCATGCACTCAGTTACCCGCATGTCATCACGATAAGTAAAGCATATACGGAAAATGGCGAGCGCCATGTATTGTTTGAATCTGTAAAAGACCTATATGCATGGTATCGCAGTATTTGTGATAGCACAGGAAATGATGCAACTATATTGAAAGATAAAGTGAATGAATTGACAACTGGCAAAAAAACCGATCTCGAAAAAATCGAATCTATTTTTTACTGGGTACAGGATAATATTCGCTACATCGCTTTTGAAGACGGCATCATGGGATTTAAACCCGATGCTGCACAAAATGTTTTAAAGAAAAAATATGGCGATTGTAAGGGCAAGGCAAATCTTTTAAAAGAAATGCTGAAGGTTGCAGGCTTTGATGCTCGTCTAACCTGGATCGGCACATCTGACCTGCCTTATGATTATTCTATTCCTTCGCTTGCTGTGGACAATCATATGATATGTACAGTGATCGCCGGGGGTAAACGTTATTTCCTTGATGGTACAGAAAACTTTATTGCACTGAATGACTATGCGCAACGTATACAGGGAAAGCAGGTGCTGATCGAGGATGGGAAAAATTATATAATTGATAAAATACCCGATTATTCTGCTGAAAGAAATAAGATGAAATCAGTTTCAACTATCAATGTTGGTGCTGATACATTGAAAGGCACTACTCATGTAGAATATAATGGAGAATCAAAAGCGATGTTACAGGGAGTATATACATCTATTCGTAATGACAAGAAGAAAGATGCGCTATCATCATTTCTTCGCCACGGTGATGACAATCTTATTTTATCAAATGTAAAAGAGCCTGATTTTAAAGAAAGACAAAAGCCTTTGGAAGTCAGTTTTGATTTTAAAGCAAACAACCAACTGACAAAAGCAGGCAATGAATTGTATATAGTGATGGATTGGAATAAAGAATTCTCTTCACTTGAGTTTGATGATAAACGAAAGAATGATTATGAATTCAACAACAAATATTATCTTGATGTTCAAACCGAATTGATGATCCCAGAGGGATATAAAGTGGATTACCTGCCTGCTGCTTTTAAGAAAGCTAATTCGCAATATTCTTTTGAAGGATCTTATACGAACAAAGGGAAGAGTATTTTGTACAAAAAACTGATCGTTGTAAATAAACCTGTCTTACTGAAATCGGAATTTGAAGACTGGAATAAATTCATCAAAGCGATCAATACTTTTTACAATGACCAGATAGTGCTGATAAAAAATAAATAAAAATTCTCATGCGACGCAGGTAAAATATTTTAATGAAAAGAATATTGAATTTTGCAGGACTGATTTTGTCTATTTCGATAAGCGCCTATTCACAGCAGCCGGTTTTGGGCGATAAAATCGAAAAGGAATTTGAAGTAACCGCTATTCCCGATAAGTGGAAGAATGAAAGTGCTGTGATCATTGGGCAAAAAACAGAGTACCTATTTAGTCGTCTTGTATCGGGAAGAAAATTTACACCAGTAGTTCGCATTCGCGAGTACATACACAAAAGGATTAAGCTGCAGGATAAAAATGCCTTGGAGAAATTTTCAACTTTCTATTATGTTACGATGGGAAAAGATGGAAATGCAGAATATAAAGTGATAAAGGCTAATGGAAAACAGGTAGATATTGATATGAAAAGTGCGATTGAAGAAGACAAAGGTATTCCCTCAATTTATAAGCCGATCTATTACAAACTGGGAATAAAATTTTTAAAGATCGCCATTCCTGATCTTGAAGTCGGTGATATTATCGATTATAATGTTCGCAGCACTATCGATTGGGATATGCGGACAGAAGGCATCGGATTTACTCCGTTTATTTTTTCATTGGCGAATAATTATCCCACGCTTTACCAGCAATACAGGTTTACATTGGTTGATGGGATGAAAGTTAGATTTAAAGCATTTAACGGGGCACCAAACTTGAAGATGGATGCCAAAGCTTCCATATTTGGCGATGATCTCTCTTATGTAGCCTATTATTTGCAAGATAAAGATCGTGAAAAAACAATTGAGGAAAGATGGAATTATGAATTAAGAAATACACCAAGCATTAAGTTTCGTGTTATCATGCTGGCTGATAATGATCCTGATTCAAAATCACTAGGCATGGCATATGTAGATCGTTCTTTTCTTGACCTGGAAGATATGTATAAACGATTTGCGGGTGCCGCATTTTATAAAACAACTACCGGAAATACACTGGTCGCTTACACGACAGAGTATATCACAAAAAAGAGAAGGGAAGGAATATTAAAATCAGATGACGATATTATTCGTGAAACTTATTATTGCCTGCGAAAAGTTTTTCTTGAAATGTATTATCGCGGGCCTGTGCATTCGGAATTAGAGAAGGCGATGACCGGAAAAAAACTTTATAAAAAAGTATTAGAACAGGAAAAAAAGGGAGAAGCAAAACAAGAAGAAAGAGAAGATGAAATAAGAATGAACAACATAGTGTTTGCAACTGCATTTCGCATGGCGCTGGGAGCCCAGGGAATTCCTGCTGAGATGTTTGTATATATGCCACGAAAATTAGGTGCATGGAGAGATGCATTGTTCCTGGAGGAGCTGGATTTTGTTATGAAAATAAAAACCAGGAAAAGAAATTATTATTTTGAAGCTTTCAATAATTTCGATGCATTCGCTGCGCCTTATGAATATCTGGAGGGGGTAGAAGGTTATAGCATTGGGTATGCCGAGGTGAATCAATATTATCGTACTCCTGGCCCTGTTACAACTTTTAATGATAATCTCGATCGGCAGGAATTCACCGTTAGCTTTCCAGAAAGTATGGATGTAATAAAAGTGGAAAGAATGAATTCTTATTTGGGCTATGAAAAAACAGATCGCATTGGACAGGCAAATTTTGATCGTGATTATTTGAATGTAGACTTCCAAAAATATTTCGTAGATCAGCAGAAGGATAAAGGCAAGAAGAAAAAAGAAGACGAGGTAATAGAGATCACCAGCGCCAATACAAAATATGATGACCCCGATAAAGAAGACAGAAAAAAGAAAAGAACAGAACTTTATGAAACGGATGTGAAAGGAGAATTTGATCTTGACAGCTATGAAAACTTTGAATTGATAAAAGATGGTCGTTACGGTGATTCGGCTATGTTGCAATACAAGGAAAAATTCACATTGAAAAAATTATTATCAAAAGCGGGAAGGAATTATGTGTTTGAAGTAGGTAAGCTGGTCGGGGGGCAAATAAAATTGGAACAAACAGAGCTCACTGCAAGACAATCGGATATTTGGTTGCCATTTGCCAGAACGATTGAAAACAACATTACGATCAATATCCCCACGGGGTATACAGTGGACGGGTTACAGGACCTGAAATTTAATGTTGAGAATGAAAGCGGTTTATTTATTGCTGATAGCAAAGTGGAGAATGATAAGTTGGTTATTACCACCAAAAAAGTTTATAAAAAGAATTTTGATAAAAAAGAGATGTGGCCAAATTATGTGGCGTTTCTTGAAGCGGCCTATAAATTCAGCCAGGCCAAAATTATATTACGAAAAAAATAATCTACTGTGCAACTCACCATTTACCAGGTCGACGCTTTTACTAATAAATTATTCCAGGGTAATCCCGCTGCGATTATTCCATTGGAGAAATGGCTTGATACAACGCTTATGCAGACAATTGCAATGGAAAATAATTTAAGTGAAACGGCTTTTTTTGTTCCTTCCTCACAATCGGGAATTGATTTTGAACTTCGTTGGTTTACACCCGGCATCGAAATAAATCTTTGCGGCCACGCTACTTTAGGAAGTGCATGGATCATATTTAATAAAATGGATTTTAAAAATGACACCATACATTTTAACTGCAAAAGCGGTAAATTATCAGTTCAGAAACGCGGCGATGTATTACATATGGACTTTCCATCATGGAAGCCGGAACGCCTTAATGACTACCCGGAGGAACTATTAAAAGCATTAAGAGTCGATGAAGTTGTTGGCGTTTATAAGAGCCGTGATATTTTACTCGAATTGCAAAATGAGCAACAAGTAAAAAAATGCGCTCCTGATTTTTCATTGTTAAAGGAAACTGGATATAAAGTGATCATTACTGCACCGGGAACTAATGGTGTTGATTTTGTTTCAAGATTTTTTGCGCCAACTGCTGGTATCGATGAAGATCCTGTTACAGGTTCCGCACATTCACAGCTTATACCTTTTTGGGCGGAGAAGTTGGATAAAAAGAAAATGTTTGCAAAACAGATCTCACGACGAGGTGGTGAAATTGAATGTAAATGGTGGGGTGATCGTGTAACTATGTCGGGGCAATGTGTGTTCTATATGAAGGGAGAAATTTCTGTTTAGAACTTATAGTATTCCTTCATTTTTGTTAAGAAGAGATCTTTCTTGCGACGACTTACTTCGAGTTCAAAGCCATTTGAAAGTAATATGGAACCACCTTCTCCACGTATATACTCTTTCACGTGGAGAAGGTTAACAACAAAAGATTTGTGTATTCTTATGAATCCTGAATCTTCCAGCAATTCCTCGTATTCATGCATAGGTTTAGAAGTGCAGATCATTTGCTGATTCGTGAAATATAAGTTCGTGTAGTTACCTGATGATTCTGCATAAAGTATGTCGTCCAATTCTACCACCTGAAAACCTTTGAGTGAAGACACACATAGCTTCATTTTTTGCGAATGTTTGGCTTGCATGTTATGCAAAAGGGTCTCGATATTTTTACTTCCAGCCTTTTCGTTTATTCGTTTTCTAGCTCTCTTTACCGCGTCGATCAATAACTCATCATCAACAGGTTTTAATAAATAATCTACCGCGCTAAAGTGAAACGCTTCTATCATGAATTGATTATGCGCAGTAACAAAGATGACCTCGAAATGGGCATCTTTTGTTTCTTTCAAAAGGTCAAACCCATTTTTGATTGGCATCGAGATGTCGAGAAAAACGAGATCTGGTTTCTGCTGTTTTATTTTTTCAATTGCTTCATCAACATTGCTACACAAAGCCGAGATCTCTACATCCGGGCAATTTATCTCAAGCAGTTTTTGCATGGAGCTTAATCCTCGTGGTTCGTCATCTACTAATATGCTTTTTATGCCATGCATTATATGGCAATTGATTTCAGACTAAAATATAATTTCACAATTGTTCCCTGTTCACCGTTTGTCCGGGATTTATCTTCAATCCTTAATTCGCTATGTAATTTATATTTTTCATTCAATACTTTTATTCGTTCTTTCACATTGCTAATACCAATCGAACGATGACCTGCATGTGTGTCGTTTCCATGGTTTATCGTCGCACCTATTCCGGGTCCATTGTCTTCAACATCGCAAGCTAGACGATCACCTTCCTTTCTGAAGCGGACACTAATCTGTAATTGTCGTTCAGGAACAGAACCATGCCAGATGGCATTTTCAATAAACGGTTGGATCAGCATTGGCGGTATCATATATTCATCGCTCTGTATTTGCTCGTCAACTTCTATCGTACAGTTAAATTTAGTGTTTCTTATTTTCTCCATTTCAATATATCGCTCAAGATAATCGACGGTGCTTCGCAGACTGATGAATTGTTTTGAAGATTGATTTAGTGTTATCCTGATAAGTTGGGCAAATTTGTTTAAATAATGTGATGCCTGCTGATTCTCGTTGTTCAATATCATTTCGCGGATGCTGTTCAGGCAATTGAAAATAAAATGAGGGTTCATTTGTGCATGCAGACCTTTAAGTTCAAGATCTGTCAATTGCCTGTCAATGGTTGCTTTCTGTATTAGGGTCTTCACTCGCGATCTATAAAACAGATAAAGCATCAATAAAATAACGACAGCACTCAACAGGATAAACCACCATCTTTCCCAAAAAGGGGGGCGAATTATGATGATTATTTGTTTTGTCTGATCAGGCCAACTTTGATTTCTAATATATGCTTTGACTTGGAATGTATAAGCACCCGGCTTAAGATTGCTAAAGATTATACTTTTCTGGGAACCGATTTCCTGCCAGGATTGAATCCTATCTTTTACCAATCGAAAAGCGAACTGTTGCTGAAATGCGTCTTCGAAATTAACTGCCGCAAGATTGATCACAAGATTGTTTTGTTTATAAGAAAGCCTGATATTATCGTCGGGATGATAAATCGTTTCTTTGCCCGCTATGACTATATTTTCGATACCAAAGACGGGGGGTATATTGTTCTTAATGAGTTTATCGGGATCAAAGCGGAAAATAGTACTTCTAAGAGCTCCGTAAATTTGGCGATGCACCGAATCATAAATTAATGGATAACCGGTACCGCTTGTAACCGGAATACCATCCGCTGTTCCAAAGGAGGAGATTTTTTTTGTTGCCAACTCATAACTTGCTAATCCACTTTCGGTTCCTATCCACAGTTTGCCTTTATGCAAGAGTAAAGATAAAATACCGTTATCGGGCAACCCATCCCTTCTAGTTAATGCTGAAATTTTTTTTTGTTTTTGATCATAAATAATCAGACCGCTGCCATAGACACCAAAATAAATTAGAGATCCATCAAATACAAGGTTGCTTACTATGCCTTTATGCGGTGTTCTAATTACAGGAAATGAATCTAATAGAAGATCAAATATCTGCTTACTGTGATTGAAACGCATGATCCCCGATCCTGAAAACCAAATATTACCTTGACCATCTTCGGCCATACCCTTGATATCTCGGCCAATTTTTGAAAGTTCGGTCCTGTAATCGAGTATCTTAAGGCTATTATCATTGGAACTTCGAAAGTAAAATAGGTTTTGTTGTTCTTTTTTGAGATAAATATTGCTATGAGAATCTTTGAAAATGAGGTCGATTGATTCGTAGCTGGTATCTATTGCGGAGATTGGAATCGCCCCCTTGGTTAAATTTTTTGTATTGATCCATGTGCCGGCTACCGATACAAACACTGTGTCATTATTTATAGGGATTAACTGGTTGACAATATTGGATGTAGGAAGATTTTTCCTTTCCCTTTTAAAATCAAGTCTGCCCGATTGCTTTAAACTATCACTGTCGAAGATCAATAGGCCTTTTTTAAGAGTTCCAGCTAATATCTTATTATTGGATACTACCAGCGATTGAATTTGATCGCCAAAGTCAGAAAAAGATGTGGGTGTATTTATTTGCTCTACTACTGATGTTGATCTTTTCTCTTTAAACAAACCACTGTTGGTTGCTATCCACAGCTGGTTGTTTTTATCGAGCAGGAAATTTTTGCAGAAAATGTTTTTGAAATAAAGTTGCGGCAACAATTCATAAGAGTCAGTAGTCCCGTTATAATGGCCAAGGCAAAAGCCGCTTAAGATAGTGTTCACGGCAAAAAGCGTATCATTAAGCCTGATCAATTTTGTGACAATCCCGCCATCAAGATATTCTGAGATTTTAAAAGGTGCTTTAATATGGTGGAATGTTCTGTTTATTTTATCAAACCAACAAAACCGGTCTTGCTGAATTACCAGAGAACTAAAAGAATTGTTATCGCTATGTGTAATCGCCAACGTTTTTTGGGGGATACCTATTTGTTGATAAAAAGAATCGTCTTTTATACCTGGCGGGTGAAAATCTTTCTTGTCAATATAGTATAAGTAGGGCCCTTTGAAACTAGATATTAAGAGAATGTTATCTTCCAGAGGAGTTATATTTATCCCGAATGCGACCGGGTTTTTTCCCTCAATATATTTTCTTGAAAAATGATCGTAACGAAATATTAATTCATCCCTGGCATTGAATTGGTAAAATCCAGTTGCAGTCACTATAAAAATGTTTCTTTTCTTGTCCGAATATGCATCAAAAACTTTGTTGACGGGTAAATAAGATATGAGTGAATCCGGCGGAATAACAAGATTTCGTTGTTCAAGTGTACGGATGTTGATTATATGAAGCTCACTGTTTGTTATAATCGCCAGTCGTTCGTCATCGAGCCATTTAAGGTTCAGAATATAATCCTCAGGAAGGCTGTTTCGTCCACTATCAGAATAAAACTGTTGAAATGTCGTACCATCAAAACGATTTAATCCTTTTCCGGTAGCGATCCATATGTATCCATATTTATCCTGTGTGACTGCATTGACAGTATTATTAGAAAGGCCATCCTTAGTGGTGTACAAAATGATATTTTTTTCATTTATTATTTGCGCAGATATTGACAGAGAAAGAATGCACTGCAAAAACAAATATAGTGTCCGCAATATCATTTGTAGGGCTGCTTGTATTAAAGATACTTTCTTGTTCTTAATAAATCTCTCCACCGCTTATCAATTTTAGACTATGTTGCCGTTTATCAGGCATTAACCGCCTTTAAAATTTGAAAGCCCGCCGAACACGTCAAAAAAGTAAAATAATTTTTTGCCAAACAAACTCCTTAAATGAAAACTATACAGCCGGAAATCTGATCTCGCTTTTATTGCCTTTGGCTCAATCGTAACTTCAAAAGACTAATGAAATTATCCTGGACAAGTTTGAAGATATCGATTGCGGGGGCAAAGCTTAGTCACCTTGTTCAAAAAGATAAGATATGGGATCATGGAAGTATGGCGGAGCAGGCAAGAATAATTTTTTATCTCGTTCAAAAAGCTTTGATCAATGGGAATATTGATATGCTTAAGAAGTACATGACGATATCCTGTTTTGAAAAATTGCAAAAAGAGATAGCACAAATCGATGAGACCAATAAAGCGTTTGAAATAAGAGAACCTGTAATCAAAGAATTAGCCGTGATAGAAGTTTTACCCGCCAAGAACAATAAGCCAGACAGGTTTACTGCAATTATAAAAGGAGATACAAAAGATGAAAAGAAAATGAGTACAAGCGAAAGAATAAATGAATTTTCAAGCCAGTGGTTATTTGTTCGACAAGGAGATTGGTGGTTGCTTGATGGAATGAAAACAAAGATCAGTTTTTTCTAAAATTATAAAACTGTTTTATGAGAAAAAATATTTTACTATTTACATTCAGCATTTTGTCATTCTCTGTTTTCTCACAAAATGTTGGAATCGGAACTACTAATCCATTAAACAAACTACATGTTGCAGGAGGTCTTCGTCTTGACACACTTGTTGGAGTGAGTGGAAGTGGGTTAATGAAGCATGATGCTAGCGGGGTGGTGTATGGCATAAAATTCACAGGTAGCATTGCAGATGTTCTTCGTGGTGATGGAACATTTGGTGCTGCTCCTTCAGGACCAGTTGGGTGGTTTTTAAGTGGAAATGCTGGTACCAATCCATTGACTCATTTTATCGGAACAACAGATGATAAGCCGTTGTTATTTCGGGTAAATAATTTTCCCGCCGGTCAAATTCATAATTTAAACAACAACGTTGGTTTTGGTATCAATACTCTTACCAACATTACTACTGGTGCTGCAAATTCATTCTTCGGAAGTCAGGCAGGTAATACAACTAATACAGGTTCTGAAAACGTTTTTCTTGGTGCTTTTTCCGGTTCATCAAATTCTGTGGGTTCTTATAATTCTTTTACAGGCACTTTTTCTGGTGTGAATAATTCCAATGGCAATTACAATACATTTTCGGGAAATAGAAGCGGCTTTAATAATTTGACCGGTGGCTCTAATTCTTTTTATGGTGCACAGTCAGGTTTGTCTAACAAAAGTGGCAATCAAAATTCTTTTTTTGGTGTGTCTGCTGGTTTACAGAATTCAACTGCATCGGATAATTCATTCTTTGGTTATTATGCAGGACAAGCGAACACAACAGCAAATTCAAATTCATTTTTTGGCAGCAATGCGGGGAGGAGTACCACCACAGGTTCATTTAATACAATTGTCGGCAAGGATGCTGGTTATTATAATACAAAAGGAGATTACAATGCTATGTTCGGGCAACTGGCGGGTCAACACAACACCATAGGGACCTCAAATGCAATGTTAGGAACATGGTCTGGCAATAATAATACAGAAGGCGGCTACAACACTTTTGCAGGTTCCACTTCCGGATTTAATAATACAACTGGTAATGAAAATGTTTATGTAGGAAATGTGGCAGGATATACAAATGCTATTGGCTCCCGCAATGTTGGTATTGGTGCTTCTTCACTTTATTTTAATACTTCGACCGGCAATACGGCAATGGGGTATGAATCGATGAATCACAACACAACAGGCGAGAAGAATACAGCGATTGGGATTGCTTCTTTGTGGAACAATTTTGCTGGCAGCCACAATGTAGTAGTTGGCGATTCTGCAGGCTACAATAGTCCAAACACAAATTTCAACGTTCTTATAGGAAGCAATGCCGGAAAAAATAATTCGGCCTGGTGGACAACGATCATCGGAATCGATGCAGGGAGAGCAAATCAAAGTGCAGGCAGTGTATTCGTCGGGTCTGCTGCGGGTATGAAAAACACAACTGGTTTTTCAAATACTTTCCTGGGAGATAATGCAGGAAGAGATAATACAACAGCTTCACTGAACACTTATGTTGGCAGTTTTGCGGGACAGGTGACCGCAACAGGCTGGGCCAATACGGGTATTGGTTCAGGCGCGATGAACGCCAACACTACCGGTGGACAAAACACAGCAACAGGACAAAATTCTCTTTACCTGAACACGAGCGGTTCTAATAACACAGCCAACGGCATCAGTGCATTATTTAATAATACCACTGGTGGTGGCAACAGTGCTATGGGTTCATCGGCCCTGCAAGGCAATATAACCGGCTTTTTTAATACGGCACTTGGTAATTCAGCGGGATCATCCAATCAATCAGGGTCGAATAATGTTTTTCTTGGCGCTGGTAGTGGCGGAACCAATACAACGGGAGCGCAAAATACATTGTTAGGGTCCCTGACAAATGTTGGTGCTGCAAACCTTACCAATGCAACGGCGATAGGTGCAAATGCGGTTGTTAGTCAAAGTAACAGCATGATCTTAGGAAACAATATTAATGTTGGTATTGGCACATCAACACCAAATCAAACTTCCATCTTGGATCTTACATCAACTAGCAAAGGAATTTTAATTCCGCGAATGACAACAACAGAAAGAAATGCAATTGTGTCTCCAGCAACAGGTTTAATGGTATTCGATAACACTGCAAACTCATTTTTCTATTATAATGGTGGCTCATGGATACAGTTATCGGGAGGAGGCGGAAGCAGTCCATGGACAAGTAGTTCTGGAAACACAACCCTCGTTTCAAATTCAGATTTGGTTGGAGTCGGTAAAACTCCATTATTCAAACTGGATGTTGATGGTCCGGTGAATACGGATAGTATAATGATTGGCGGACAAACTGTTTTATCTACACGAGGCTTCGAGAATACTTTAATAGGTATAGGTGCCGGTAAAAATAATTCTTCAGGACAAGATAACGTGGCGGTAGGCACCAGTGCTCTTTACTATAATGTTAGCGGTTCTCAAAACGTTGCCGCTGGAGCGGGAGCCTTACTGCTAAATATTGATGGTCAGTCAAATTCAGCGTTCGGTCATGTCTCATTGCAGATGAACACTACAGGATCTTTCAATGCCGCCTTTGGCACCTTTGCGCTTAATAACAACAAGACAGGAAACTACAACACCGCAGTCGGGTCTTCTTCTTTGTATCTAAACTCAACCGGTTCTAGTAATGTCGCCATTGGTGGCGAAGCTCTTGTCCACAACAATTCCGGTTCTGACAATACAGCAATAGGTAGACAATCCTTATATGGCAATTCTAGCGGTATCGAAAACACAGCTATCGGAAGTAATTCAATGCAAAGCAATCTAACCGGAAATTATAATACTGCTCTCGGTTATTCATCGTTATCTACGAATAGTAATGGTTCTGCAAATACAGCCATTGGATTTGGCGCATTAAAATCTAATTCGAGCGGCAATTATAATACCGCCATTGGTACCAACGCACTTTGGTCAACTACCGGAGGTGAAAATACTTCAACGGGTTATGAATCCTTATTCAATAATACTGCGGGAGTTCAAAACACTGCTGTCGGCTTTTATGCACTTAGAGCTACAACAAATGCATGGGGAAATACGGCTTTGGGATGGCGTGCCGGCGTCAGTTATGATAATGGTTATTACAATACATTTCTTGGTTCAGAAACAGATGCAACCGCCGCCAATATCTTTAATAGTACAGCAATTGGGAGGGGGGCCTTGGTAACAGCCGCCAGCCAGGTAAGGGTCGGAAATAGTTTTGTGACATCAATTGGCGGTTATGCAAATTGGACAAATATCAGCGATGGCCGCTATAAGAAAAATATTAAAGAAGATGTGAAAGGTCTTGACTTTATAATGCAATTAAGACCTGTTACTTACCAACTCGATATTGCAGGAATTCAACAAAAACTAAATGGCAATAAAAAATTAGACGCAAATGAATTGAAGGCCGTTAGTCAAAAAGAAAATATCATTCAATCCGGATTTGTTGCTCAGGAAGTAGAACAAGCCGCAAAAAGACTGGGCTATAACTTCAGTGGCGTGGATGCACCAAAAGGCAGCAATGACCTGTATGGCTTGCGCTATTCTGAATTTGTCGTTCCCCTTGTTAAAGCTGTACAGGAGCAACAACAGATCATTGAAAGCCAAAATAAAAAAATAGATCAGCTGCAAAAACAACTGGAGATGTTGCTGAAAGATGTTCAGCAATTGAAAACAAAATCTAATTAATTGTGTTGTTTAATTCTCCGGTTATGAAAAAAAATTTACTGATCATCTTAATAATTTTTACACAACCCTGTTTGTCGCAGGAAGTGTTGCATTTAAACAATGGATCGATCATTACTGTGCAGGCTGGCGCATCAATGAATTTGCAGGGGGGCATAACACTGGACAATGGAAGTTTACTGATCAATAATGGCATTACCTCGCTAAAAAATAATTCATTGGCCAATCAAAGCAATTGGAAAGACAATTCAGTTATTGGCGCATTGGGTGGAACAGGCCTTGTGATCTTCAATAGCGATCTGACTCATCAATACTTAGGCCCGACTCATTTTTATAATGTACAGATCAATACAGGTAGCCTCGCTCTCAACAATCATTTTAATGTGGAGAACCAATTATACCTGGTGAAAGGAAGAATAACTACTGGCATAAACCAGGTTGTTCTTTCAAACAATGCTGCTTCTTCTCTTTTAAATGATGTAAGTAATGTTGGCTATGTAAATAGCTGGATAAATGGAAACTTCCGCAGGCTTATTACAAATAATGCAAGTACTTACGACTTTCCGGTTGGAAGTGCGGTCAGGTGTAATCTCTTACAATTTCTAAATAATAATATTTCAGGAACAAATTATATCACCACATCATTTGGCCCAAAGCCCGGAACCGATGCAGGATTGAATGTAGTTGAAAACATGGCAGCATATGCATCTGTAAACAATGGAGGAGTCTGGTATTTAACGCCTGATGCTTCACCTTCATCTGGTAAATATGGATTACAACTTTATTTCACCGGATTCGCCGGGCTTGCAAATAACATGTTTGGAATTTTGCGCAGACCGGATGCAAGCATTAATGCTGCCGATTGGATAGTGCCAACGGGAAGCTTATTGGAGTCAACAAATGGTTGGGGAAGAAAAGTCAGCGATGGTTTTGCAAGACGATATAATATTTCCAGTTTCAGTCAATGGGGTATTGGTATAATGGGAAATATTCCCTGTGTGAATTGTACAACGGCATGCACATATACCCAGGGTTTTTATGGAAATAAAAATGGATTGGCTTGTTATAATAATTCAGGAAACACCATAACGTCGACCAAACTTATGTTGAACGCATTTGGAGCTTTAACACAAAAAGTATTCGGTAATATTTCTACCAGGCGCTTCTTTACATTATACAAGACTGATATAAGCAACGGGAATATTTTTAAAATGCTTCCGGGTAGTGGGAATTCGCAAGCACTCGCAGTCGATGATGCTCTGCCTTATGACGGAGCTTACTATAGTGATCAAAGCACATGGTATCTGGTTCCAATTGCTACAAACGGTAATCAAAAAGGAAAAATCAATAATCAACTTTTATCACAGCTGATATCCCTTTGGTTCAATTTGCAAACCAGTAATACTTTAGGAGCAATTGATCTGAGTAACGACACATTGGTTACGACTAAACAAACCTTTTGCGGCAGCGGTATCTTAACAGGGAGTCCCGAAAAATTTGGTTTGCCACATAATGTGGTAGTATATCTCAACGGTGGAAATGGATATACAAGTAATATATCAGGACTATTCCAGCTTGCCAATGATATATTAGGAGGTGCTAACAATTCAGTTAACCCGTTGGAAGCGCAGTATGCTGTGACCGCTGTAAATAATGCATTTGATGGGTGCAGGGTATTGACAGGTACGCTGCCGTACCTCCAGCCAATTACGTTCATAACAAAAAATTCCGAAGCTAATAAATTAACAGATGAAACTGTGACAGAAAAATTAATTGTCACCGCATTTCCGAATCCTTATGACAAAGAATTCAGCTTGAGTATTGTTGCGCCAGTTACTGGTAAAGCGATGATTGAATTTTTTGATTTAAAGGGTGAAAAAATTTATCAGGCAGAAAAATTTTTAATTGCAAATGCAATAAGTATTCTGCCTTACAAGGGCCCAATAATCAGAACATCTGTCTTCTACAATGTCCACGTTGGTGCTTATCAGAAAAGTGGGGTTGTGGTACATCCTAACTAAAAATATTTATCAGAGATAGATTCAAGGCATAAATAAAAGACTTTACAAAAACAATAAAAAATGAAAACATAATCGATCAATCCGGCTTATATGATACTTCTCCGCATCCTTTAAAAGGATTTTTAGTCGCATCACAATTTTTTGTAACCTCAAAAACTTTGCTTATGAGAAAGTCATGTATGCTTTATGTTATTGCTGGTTTTTTGCAGCTTTCAATTGTAAATGTAAAGGCCCAGAGTGTAGGTGTCAATGATGACGGCTCTATACCACATAGTAGTTCTATGCTGGATGTAAAGAGCACTACAAAAGGTTTGCTGATCCCAAGAGTTGCTTTAACAGCAACAAATGTCTCGGGACCAGTTTCATCACCGCTTACTTCGTTATTGGTGTATAATACTGCTACTGCAGGCAGCGGTGGAACTGCGGTATCACCCGGCTTCTATTTTTGGAATGGCAATGCATGGGAAAGAATTAATTCGGGCGGCACTTCTTTAAATGCGTGGTCTCTTAATGGAAATTCTGGTACAGTTCCGGGTGTCAATTTCATTGGTACAACCGATGCTCAGCCACTTTCATTCAGGGTTAATAATTTGGCAGCAGGATTTATTCATCCTACACTCATAAATACATCTTTTGGCATCGGAACGCCAACGACAGCAGGGGTTTTTAATACAGCAATTGGGAATTCTGCTATGTTTAGTAACAGCTCCGGGGCATTCGCTAATACAGCAACAGGAGCGGCATCTCTCTATTACAACACATCAGGATCTTATAATTCAGCATTTGGTGTAAATGCTCTTTATGCAAACACTACAGAAATAGACAATACTGCTATTGGTTTCCAGGCCCTATTCCAAAATACCGTTTCGGCCAATACTGCCGTCGGCGCACATGCTATGTTTAGCAATACCACCGGGGGGTTCAATACCGCTCACGGTTTTAAAGCAATGTATTCTAATACTACCGGAACTTATAACACTGCGGTTGGCAATTCATCACTTTACTCAAACACAACGGGAATGTCCAACACTGCTATGGGTGGAACCGCTCTTTATGCCAATACCACCGGTGATAATAATACAGCTGTTGGCACAAATTCATTACAAAATAATACGGGTAGTCAAAATACTGCTATTGGAATGAGTTCTTTGCATTTCAACACAACTGGCACAAGCAATACTGCAAGTGGTGCCGCTTCGTTGGGCAGTAACACAGTTGGAAATTATAATACATCGGCCGGAAGTTCGAGCCTTGCTTCTAACACCGAAGGTAATCTGAACGTAGCGTTTGGTTATGCTTCTATGATCGATAATACAACCGGGATACAGAATTGTGCTTACGGAGCCAATTCAATGCTCACAAATGCAACAGGCAATAAAAACACTGCAGTTGGTGTAAACGCTGATGTAGCTGCTGTCGATCTTGAAAATGCTACTGCAATTGGTTTCGGTGCGATCGTAGATGCAAGTAACAAAGTACGCATTGGTAACAGTGCCGTCACTGTTATCGAAGGCCAGGTAGCTTTTACATTTCCATCCGACGGAAGATTCAAGACTAATGTGACTGAAACAGTAAAGGGTCTTGATTTTATCATGAAGTTGCGTCCCATTGTCTACAATTTAGAGGCAAAAAAAATGGATCAATTTAAAAATGGCGGCTTTTTAAATGCAAAATTTTCAAACATGGATTATGCTCCCATCGAAACAATTCGTCAAAGTGGATTTATAGCCCAGGAAGTAGAGCAAGCGGCTCTTGCGACTGGTTATGATTTCAACGGGATTAAAAAGCCGCAAAATGCAAATGACACTTATGGTCTTGCTTATTCGCAATTTGTGGTGCCTTTAGTAAAAGCTATGCAGGAGCAGCAAACGGTTATCGAAAAACAAAACAATGAATTAAAGTCACTGAAAGAACAGTTGGATGCACTGACAAAAGTTGTTCAAAAATTATCTCCTAACAAATAAAACGACAGATATGAAAAAGATCATTCTTGTACTTGTTGCAAGTGTCTGTTCGTTTCAGCTTTGGTCGCAGGGAACCTTGCAACTTACTTCGGGTGCCACTATTAAAGTCAGCGGCAATGCTTTTATGGTCCTGGACAATATGCATCTCCTCAATAACGGCTCGCTGCAGCAAACAATCGGAAACGGAATTGTAAAGCTAACGGGCAGTCAAAGTATAAATCTGTCGGGCAGCAGCAACGCGACCATTAATCAACTTATATTGGCCAAAAGGGGATCGGCATCACTTAATCTTCAAAGCAATTTGTCAGTGGTTTCTAATATCACGTTTGGTGGTGGGTTAATAAACCTGGACAATAATAGTATTGATTTGTCGACGACTGGTATCCTTATTGGTGAATCTGAATCAAGTAGAGCTTTCACGACCGGAACCGGTTTCATCATGGCTTCAGGAGTATTGAATGGCCCATCGGCCGCTAATTTAGGAAACCTGGGAGCGGTGATCACCGCGGATTCAAAATTTGGTAATACCATCATAAAAAGAGGACATAAGGTACAAACGGGAATATCTGGGAATAATAATTCGATCAGGCGCTATTTTGATATTACACCTACTAACAACATTGCATTAAAAGCTACGCTACGGTTTTATTATTTTGATGCAGAGTTAAATGGTCTTGCTGAAGCAACGCTAAACCACTGGCAGAGTCCAGACCTTGTCAACTGGAACCTGATGGGTGCAAATGCCAGGGATGCCGTTGCGAACTATGTAGAGCAGAAGACCTACGGCAAATTTCAACGCATCACTCTGGCCACCGCTACCGGGCCAATACTTATCTGTCCGATAAATCAGTCAGTGGTTGCAAATGCTAAGAGTGGATGCAACGCCTTAGTATCATTAGAATCCTTTGGAGCTGCGGCCAGCGGCATTCCAACTCCTGTCATTAGCTTCAAAATCGGAAATAATGTGATAGCCTCTCCATATCTATTTCCGAAAGGCACAACAGTCGTGACCGTAGTAGCAGCGAATGGAGTATTACCTGATATAACCTGCACTTTTACGGTCACGGTGATTTGTGGTGGCGGTGCTAACACTAAAGTTAATTCCGCCCCGATAAAAGAAGAAACAGCAGAAAAATTTAGTGTAACTGCAAGACCAAATCCCAGTTCAAATAGCTTCTCTATAACTGTGCAGGCAAACAAAACAGACAAAATAATAATGCAGGTGCTAGATATATATGGAAGGTTAATTGAAACACGAAATGTAACTACAAATTCAATTGTTAGATTTGGAGATCGTTACATACCGGGAACATATTTTTTGAGGATAATGCAAGGCAAAGAGCATAAAGAAGTAAAACTTATAAAAATGTCTGATTGATCCAGACCGATCAAATATGAAATTCGCCCCGATTCCCAGGGGCGTTTTCATTTTCCGAATAAAGATCCTGTTCACTATACTCAACAAAAATGGATTTCTGCTAAAGTGCAGTATCAATTATTTTTTATTCAATTAAAATTTGCAAAACATTTGATCAATAAGCCTTAACCAAAATGAATTACAAAAAGCATTCTTTCCAGGAATTTTTAACGGTCGCGTTTATTTTTTCAACTGCTTTAATGGCTTGTAAGAAAGAAAGTGTAACCCCAAATTCTTCAGAAGAAATTGCGGTGAGTTCTGCTATTTCATCTCTCGCCGCTAATGGCAATTCACCGGCAGCCCATATTAATGCCAGTGAGAAATCAGAGATTCCTGCCGCAGTTGCCGTACCAGAGAATTTTCCGAATGGCAATACAAGAATTGCTACGTTCTATGCTGTTGGTGTGCAGAAATACAAAGCAAGAGTAAAAGCAGGAAGCGACCCTGTTACTTATGAATGGGTATTTGTAGCACCGAAAGCTGACCTTTATGATATAACCAATACAAAGGTTGGCAATCATGGCGCAGGACCATTCTGGACAACTTCACTATTGGATTCAATTTTTGCACAACAATTTACTCCGGCAAGAACAGCACCAGGTGAAGATCCAGAAAGCATTGATTGGTTATTATTAATGCCCAAAACCGGTACCACTCCCACTGGAATTTTTGCTGATGTTGATTATATACAACGCATCGCAACAAAAGGAGGGAAAGCACCTCTTACTTTGCCAACTAATATCAATGACACAGTGGAAGTAAAATATAAAGCCGTGTACAGATTTACTAAGCGGAATTAATATAAAGGGCGGTTCTAGTATATCATGCCTCTTGCAAATTGTAAGAGGCTTTTTCATTTAATCTAAAAACCTTGCTTTCAATTCCTGAGTTGGCACCCAGCACTCTTCTTTTTTGCCAAACCATTTATAGCGATTCTTTGCGATTAAATTATAAACAGCATCGCGAATAAATTTTGGAACGATCCAGAATATTTTCACCCATTTCCAACCTTTTAATTGAGAAAACATTTTCAATGCAGCAGTAGATCGGGTAAAAATTTTTCCCCTTTCATAAAGAATAAAGGAATTGAAAGTATCAGTAGGTAGATCGAGTTCTTTTAAAAGATCCTGACCGTATTTGGATTGAAGTGAGGCAAACAAGAACTTTTTTTCCTTATCTCTTTTTAAAATGAACTGAACGCTGCCAGTACAGAGGTTACAAATACCGTCAAAAAGGATTACGGGGTTATTATTCACGCCATAAAAATACACATTGTAATATTCATGCCGCACTGTTTCGAAAGTCATGTGTTTATAGTTTGAGAGAGTAACTTGGCAGATTAAGGTTATAAAATCCCCCTTTTGGGGGATGTTCATTGGCAAGCATTCTTAGTATTTTCAATTTTCAATTTTCAATTCTCTCCCATGAATGCCATTTCGGTTAAGTTGATCAATTAGCACCTTGTAACACTATTTGACAGGAACTAATTAATAAAAGTGCGGCTATTTAATAAGAATATTCCATTCTTTCAAAAAGGAGTAAAATGGCAACGGTCACTTCTAATAAACCGAAGTTGTATGCACTTCTAGTAGGCATCAATGACTATAATGAAAATATTCTGTTGGCTGGCAAAAGAGTAAAATTCCCAAAATTATATGGCTGTGTTTCTGATGCGGAAAAGGTCAGGAAATACCTAAAGACAGAATCTTTTTTTGAGACCTCAGTAATACTTCTTGCGGACCATAGTGCAACCAAGGCAGAGATCGTTCGTCAGTTCGATGTCCATCTCGGAAAAGCTGGTAAAGGAGATACAGTGGTTTTTTATTTTTCCGGACATGGTACCCAGGAATTTGCCGATAAATCCATTTTTAAATCAGAAACGGATAACAGGCTTGAATCTATTGCCTGTTATTTTTCAAAAAGTGATGATGATTTTTTATTTGCTGACAAAGAATTGCGTTGGTTGATCTACAAGCTTTCACAAAAGAAATCTCATATTGTAACAATATTTGACTGTTGTCATTCGGGTGATAATACAAGGAATGGATATCTTTTGAAAGAATCTTTTGTAAATGCTATAGAAAAAAGAGGACCTTTTGTATTCCCGCAAAGAGACTGGAGTCAATTTATTTTTAGCAAAGAGGTAGACAAGAATAAATTCTTAGAGTTAGGGGAATCAAAACTTTTGCCTGAAGGGAAACACTATAATCTATCTGCCTGCGAATCTGATGAATCTGCTGTTGAGGTTTCAGGAGAAGCCGCTTTCACAAAAGTTTTATTGAATGTTCTTAATACTACAGGAGGGAACATTACATATTATAGTCTGAATAGCCGTATCAGGCAATACATGCGGAATGTTTATGAACAGAAACCCAAAATCTATGCGGCCAATGCAGATCGTAATGATATTTTCTGCAATTTTTTAAACAAACCAATTAATGAGGATAAAAATGTTTTTGGAGAGCTAACATTTAATGGGAATTCAGGTTGGCAACTTAACCTTGGAGCGATTCACGGTCTCAAGAGCGGAAACGGGGTACTTAAAATATTTGATCCGGAAGATCCTTCAATAAATTTACCAGGAACAATCGGCCTGGTAAATGTTGATTCTGCAGAAATATCTATTGAAGGAAAACCCGATCGTGCTAAAGTGTATAAAGCAAATATCGAAGGACTGACCGGCCAAAAGTTGCGAATTCATTTTGCTACCAACAATGGCGAATTAAATGATAAAGCAAAGATTTTTGATAAGTTGTTTAAAGAGTCAAAGGAATTTATCATTCCTGAAGACGATGAAAAGCAGGCACAATATGTCTTAAGGTATCTGAATGGCAGATATTACTTTACTTATCTATTTGATACTTATCGGCCGCTTACATGTCCGGTGTTAGAGACAGATAAAAAAGCTGCTATTAAAATTTTCTCGGTCATTAATCACATTGCCAATTGGGAGTTTTTAAAAAACCTTTCAAACCAGGAATCAAATGCAATCAAAGAAAACGATTTTGAAGTTGAAATAGCACTTGGCAACCCGCCTGTAAATTACCAATCTGTTAAAACGGGAATTCCTGTAAATATAAATTATGAATTTAAAGATGGCCAATGGACAAATTCGATTTCTATAAGATTAACTAATAACTCCAGGCGAAACTTATATTGTTCTGTTCTCTACCTGCAATCGAACTTTGCTTCTTATTCCCGGTATTTAAATCCACCCGTAAAGATGCTTGCACCGGGAGAAATTGTCGAATTGAAATATAAAGACAGTCCGGTATTAAATATCGGCCTGGACAAAGTAATGAAATGGTATAATTGGAAGGAACAAAGAGATTTTTTAAAGTTCATAATTAGTACAGAAAATTTTGATGTTTCATTGCTTGATTTTGACCAGTTACCTAGACCTGATGTACCTGCCATCAACCGCGGGATAGAAAATGAATATACGGATGAACAGATTGATCTTAATAAGGGAAAGGGATGGTGTACAAAGCAAGTTGAAATAGTTTTAAAAAATCCTGAGTATAATATCATTAGTGAAGATGATCTGAAAACTTTCCTTGATGATCCAAAAACTTGTGATTTTGCTTTAGGATTATATTTCAATTCTGAAGTGGATGGGTTTGAATCAAAGAATAGTTTAAAACCTGAAATTAAGATCAGAAATGAGATCAAGCGTGGTTTTATAGGTGATAGGATCATAGATATTGCTAATTGGTGGTCCAGAAGAAAAAGAAACAGTTTTTATAAACAAGCGGTATCACGATTCCCAAATCGGGTAAAAATTGTTTCGGAGGGAGATTCCTGGTTTCAGCATCCGCTGGTATTGGATATTATTGATCACTTGCATCGCGTCTATAATATTTATTGTGTAGCTGCTGCCGGAGACACATTACGTAACTATTTCAGCAACAAAAAAAATAACGGCGAATATTTTCTCGATGCGCTGGATGAAAAAGACCCGGAATTTTTCCTTATCAGTGGAGGCGGAAATGATATTCTTGGCTCTCAATTCCGAAATTATCTTATCGACCATCCAAATAATGATTTTCCGGAATGTGTGAACCCACAACGCTTTTTAAAAGAAGAATTATTCAATGAGATCAATAGTTTGATGGATATATACAAGGCAGCGTTCATCAATTTGAAAACCCACAAGCCTGATATACACGTTATCGTACACGGATACGACTATCCCATAAAATTAAATGATTCAAAGAAAGGATGGTTAGGCAGGTACATGATTGAAAAGGGAATAAATAGAGAGGGCGACAGGCAGGCGATCATTCATGTTATCATGGATACATTTAACCAAAGCCTTTTTGACTTAAGCAAAAGCTTTGACAATGTTACTTACATAGATCTAAGAGGGATGATAAGATTTAATACCAATGAAGGAGTGGATCAGTGGTATGATGAAATACATCCTAATGCCGACGGGTTCCAGCAGATAGCAATGAAATTTATGCAGACTATTGATGAAGTAGTTCTTAAAAATATTAATCATCAAAAAACTTTAACACATGCAAACAATTGATATTGTCAAGTATGTCAAAAATCTCCAGATAGAAAACCCTGTTGCAACTTTTCCATTTTCTAAAGGTGGAGGACAAATGGCAGAAGGTGAGGAGCAAACATTTTTGAACGCAAAGAGCCTAGTCTCATTTGTTTCGGAGGTAAGTGGTCAACAACGAGAAGACGTTTTAAATTCAGTATTACTGGCACAGTTAGCGGCCAATAAACAGTTTCCAGAAGATACGCAGTTAATAGATTGGTATAAGTCATTTTCTAAAGCTTTAAACAATCTTGGATGGACATTAGAAGGAAAAGAGTTTTCCACTTTCAAATCTGCCACAGATGTTTTTGAAGTGGAAAATGCCATTGTAGATATTTTAACCACAGCCTTTGGCGGTACTTTTAAAACCGTCATAATAAAAACACTGGCTTCTATCAAAGGTCTGAGTGATAATAATGGTAAGATAACTGCTTTCGAAAAAAATACACATTCTTTGTCAAAAGGAGCATTTCAATTAGGACTTGTGAAAGTGGAAAATGGCACGGTTTCCCTGCAACTGGGTATGTTTGTTCTTACATCTTCAAATGAAATTAAAAAGATCTTATTCTTTAAGTCTTCAAAGGACAAAACGAGACTGGATTATTGCTCTCAAAAAGGAACATTGAACAAAGACATTTATAAAACGATCAGGGAACCTATTGTGACCAAGCTTGGAAAGAAAGTAACTGATTTTATAAGCGAGGTCGAAATATGATATAATGATCATTAGTAAAAATTACAATTATGAAGAAAGTCGTATTTCTTGCTTTTGCAAATAGTGCTTCCGGGCCCCTTGAATTTCTAACTGAAGAAGATAAAGAGGTTTATGATGTCTTGAGTGAGCGGTATGCTCGTGGCGATTATTTTCTTCACCGTGAATCTTTTGCTACGCCTGAAACTATCAATAAATTCTTAGATCGATATAAAGATGATCTTGCAGTATTTCATTATGCGGGTCATGCGGGCAAGGATAAATTGCTTGTCAACGACCAGAATATTTATTCAAACGGCATAGCAAAGCAGCTTAAGCACAGTGCTGAGAAAGGCTCACTGAAACTAGTAATATTAAATGGTTGCTCAACTGCCGGACAGGTTAAAGTGTTAAAAGAAAACGGGATACCGGCGATAATATCTACAAGCGCACCTGTCAATGATAAAAGCGCATTGGAGTTTTCGAAACGATTGTGGCAGAAACTTGTAAAAGAAGAAATGACGACTGAAGAAGCCTACATTGACGCCCTTGCTGCTGCGATGACAGTAACAAGCCAGGATCTTGCTAATGCGGGTCATCGACATTTGTTTACAGACGATAATGAACCGCTAAGTGATTCCCCTCTTTGGCGTCTTGATTGTATAA
>DASTZB010000316.1:0-13680 GCA_035764525.1 Chitinophagaceae bacterium
AATTGTGTTTTTTGAAATTTCTTTTTTTGGTCTACATAAGTGGTTCCATCCCACGTCCCTTCACTTATTTTTGGATACGTGTCATAGATTTTCTCTACCATATCATTCCTAAAAAAATTCTCAAACATTACATACCTAAAAGGTTTCTTTGATTGATAGTCTTTTTTTATCTCATCAGCCCTCTGCTTAAGCGAATCAAAATCGATAAGTTCCATAATTTTTAAATTTTAATGTTTGGATATACAATAAACAACAATTCTTTGCCATCTCTTTTCTCATGAATAATTTGTGATCTTCTATCCCAATTCAAAATATTTGTTTCATCGAAATCCCAATCGCCGGTTAGTATCAAATAGGGATTGTTTTTAAAAGCATTCGCCACAAAATTAGGATGTAAATAATTAGGATGTATAAAACCCCAGTTTACATGAAATAATTCAGGTTCTCTTTTTCTATACTCAGGCGCACCATTGGGGCAAAAAATCATCATCGCACCTTCTCTTGTTAGTTTTTTACGGGCAATATCAATAAAGTCATTGATATCAGATAAATGTTCAATCACATGCGAGCTTAAAATGACGTCATTATTATTTAGAATGCCATCATGATTGGTAACAATTTCCACATTTAATTTTTTCCCATACAAAGCCCGGGGAACAGAAACTTCAAATCCCCTGGCATCATAACCAGCATTTTTTAACTGGAATATTGAATACCCCCAACTACATCCGTAATCTAGTACATGGATATTTTGATTTGAATTGATAGCTTTGATATACTTGGAATAATTTCTTAAGCCGGAAAAATTATCTTCCATCAATCCCTTTAATTCGTTTTCGCTGGGAAGGTTGGTCATCATGTGGACATCTACGGAATATTCAGTCTGGTAAAACTGAATTAAAAACTCCTTTGTGTCCTTTGGAAATCTATATTGTAAACCACAGTCATTACATTTTAAAAGCGACGTGAAGAAATATTTCCTGTCAACTACTTTGTATCTCTTGCTGGCACAAAAGGGACATATTTTTTTCTGGTTGAAGTTAGCTATTGAGCGTAGAAGATATTTTGCTTTAGAGAGCTTTTGTTTAAGCTTCATTAATTGCTTTTGTAAATTTCTGTATAAATGTCATCAGCGATTTTATAGGACCGGTATTTTTTTGCAATTTCATTTATTTTTTGCTGAAGCTCCGTTTTATTTTGTGTGAATATTTTATCAATATCCTCCACTGCTTTTTTATAATGGGCCTGATCAAATCCGGTCAAAATAACTCCGATATTATTTTTCATGATAATATCCGAGTCATCAGAAATATTCGGTGTGATCACAACTGGAAGCCCCATTGCCCAATATTCTCCGTCCTTGATAGAAGTGCAATATCGTTTCGTTGGAACTGGTTTTACCGGGTTAATTGCAAAATCTCCCAACGAAAGATATTTGGGCACCTCCGTGTGAAATACGAACTTGCTAATAATTATTTCTGAGGGGATACCGACTCTCGCCAGTTGCTTATTAATTTCATTGCCGCTTGCATTTGTTACCATCACACATCGAAAACTTTCGCCCCAATGATCATAACAAACCTTAAAAAAATCGAATACTTCGTCATTTAAATAAATACCTCCCAGCTTTCCTGCATATACGCAAATAATTTTATTCTCAAGTCCCATAGCTCTTAGAAGGGTTTCATCCTTTTTCCTTGGAAAAAATAAATTAGTATCGACACAAGCAGGCTTTACAAAAAAACTTTCGGGTTTAAATCCATATGTCTTTATTGAATATTCAAACATGCCACTTGAAGTTGCGATCAAATGCTTTGCTCTTTTTGCCTGCCATCTTTCAAATTTGCTTAAAATTAGGTGGGCCCCGCGATTATGTTTCCATGTTCCGTTTTCAACCATCGCTTCGGCATGTGGTTCGAAACTGTCGATAATTAATTCTTTTCCTGTCATTTTACTCAACAAATATCCAAAACTGCCAGCATTAGGACCAAACGCATGTATTCTTTTGATCCTTTTACTTTTTATAAGTCTTATCATGGAAAAAAGATGACCAACTGCAGAAATCAATTTTTTTAACCCGAACTTTTTATAGGGAAATGCAACCAGTTGAATATTTTCCTTCGCAAACTCCTTGTTTTGTTGATCCAACTCCGGGGCAGACAAAGCAACTCTTTGCTGTTCGAAAGTGACAATAAATATTTTGGTATCACGGGGAATCTTTCGCCTTATAATGTTAACATAAGGCAATGTGTAGGTTTGAACCAAGGCGTCTTTGAAGCTCCAAAAGGTAATTATAAGAACATTTTCACTTTTCTTTTCCATCGTTTCAACACCCAATCCTTCAGTTTTTATTTAACTCTATTAACAAATTTTCTTCCTACAATAGATTTTACCAGTAGTAACAAAAAAATCTTTTGTAAGCCGTCTCCTTTTATTGCAGATATGGCTTCCTTCACTGCTGCGCCTCTCTTAAAATCAAGATACTCGTGTATGCCGCAAAAATAATGCGACCATGCAATTAAAATTTTCTTTTTTGAGGAAGGCAATTCAAGTGTTTTTAAAGCCCAATCTGTGGCTTTCCTTCTTGCTACGATCACCTTCTGATTATTGTTCATGGAACGTTCGTCATGCTGACGCATGGTTACACAAATCTCATTTTTAATAAATATCCCATTCCCGGCAAGGTTAGCTAATAAAAACAACCAATCTTCCATAGATGCCAATTCCCTTTCCGGAGGAAAAAACTTAA
Organism: Chitinophagaceae bacterium; assembly: GCA_035764525.1. GTDB lineage: Bacteria > Bacteroidota > Bacteroidia > Chitinophagales > Chitinophagaceae > VBAS01. The sequence continues at coordinate 2,750 of DASTZB010000316.1, forward strand.
AATCATTATCTTTTATTTTTATGCAATAATTACAGGCCAGGATATTTCCTTTTAAAAACAAAGTTTGATCATACCATCCTTCCTTAAGATTTTGAAGTGCAGAATTAATTTCCGTTTTCCCTTTGTTAATGTAATTAAATTTGGTTGCAAGCAACTTTACACCCGGATGTTCAATAATAATTTTATTAAGTGTTTCGAGATACTGCGGTTTCATCAGATCGTCTGAATCGAAAAAAACAGCGTAATCGCCTTTGGCTTGCTTTAACCCAAAATTTCTTGCAGCGCCTCTTTCTTCGTTTTGTTTGTGAAAGTATTTTACTTTCGATTCATTATTGTATTTATCGTCGAGCACCGCTTTAATATCTTCGGAACTTCCATCATCCACTATAATGATCTCAAAATTCGGATAAGTCTGAACCAGAACTGTATCTATTGTTTCAGCAAGAAGATGTGAACGGTTGTAAACAGGTATAATCACGGAATAAAAGATCATAGACAATTATCTTTTTGTCTTAAGCAATCTAAAAAATCTAACGAATGCTAATGCAAAATCAGGATAATTCAATTTTGAGGCCACTGTATTTAATCGGGGATCTTCCTGCCACCAGGTGTTTTCAAAATCTTCTTTCATCATATTTTTTAATCTTTTCGCCTGGCGCACATGATAATTCCAATAAAGGTCCTTGAGAATATGTCCGAGATGAAAGAACAATGCTTTCCTTTTATTAATAGCAATTTGGATTTGATTAAGAGGTTCAAATGAAAACGACTTAAAATAATTCAATTCATCATTGAACAAATGGGTTTTACGCAGGTATTCAAGTTCATTTGACCATTGCAGGTTCTTACACAAGTTCACAAATGATCTTTTCCAATCACCAATAAACCGGTTACTTTCAGAAACGGATTTACTCTGCTGATGCAACCGGTATTTTGCCAATACATTATCAATGGGCAAAAAATCACAAACAAGGGCTAATCTCAGAAAAAGATCATAATCCATCCCGTAATGTAATTGTTCATTTAAATACCCGACTCTATCAACCAAACTTTTTCGAAAGAAAGCTGCAGGCTGAGGAAAAACCATTCCACTTAAATATGCCTCTTTGTTTGGAGATTGATAAGTAAGTCTTGTTTCTTTTATTTTATCTGCATTAAAAACTATAGAGCCACCATGAATCAATCCAACTTGCATTGGTGCGGATATAAAGGCGGAAGAAATAACTTGCAAGGAACCGGGCATCAATAAATCATCACTATTAACCCAACATACAATTTCTCCTTTTGTGTTTTTTAATCCTTTATTGATCGCTTCACTTTGACCATTGTCTTTTTCACTTACCCACCATGTAAGATGCTGTTCATGTTTTTTTATAACATCAACACTATTATCGGTGCTGCCGCCATCAACAACAAAGAGTTCAAGATTGGGATATTGCTGATCAATTACTGAAAGAATGGTTTCTTCTAAAAACTGTCCCTGGTTATAGGAAGGGATTACGATGCTGATCTTAGGAAAATTCATAGCGATTGGACAAGGAATTTTTGATAGGCTGCAAATATCTGTTATTTACTTTGTAAAATAGCAGCGCTACTAATTAGAAAGAAAAATCCCCTTATTCATATAATCAGGAACCGCTATATTGAAATTCCTTAGAATGGTTGGAGCAATTTCAGTAGTAGAAACATTTGCTACATCATTCCCATTAAGTCTTTTTGAAGGAGCATAAATAATAAATGACCCTTGCGGAATATGGTAAGCTGTTGCTCCACACCTGTCCTGTATTTTCACATTTTCCATTCCCGAATATTCAAGTGGAATTATTTGTCCCATTAATTCAATTTTTATTTTGCTTTCATCCAAATTCGGTAACCCGATATCAAGACTGTAAAAACCTTCGGCTCTTTGACGTGAGTGAATAGTTTGACTGTTGATCCTGAATGTCGTTAATTTTTCTTCAAATTCATTTCTTTTATCTACATGAATCTGCACATTGAACTGGGGAACCATGGAAGGCTTTAATTCATAGGAACCTGAACCAAGATCAAAATTATCCATGAACTTCTTTCCATTGGTAACAAATAAGTCTGTATAAATTTCCTTTGCCTCTACAGCTTGCTGGCCCATGCTAGAAAGTATCCACAAAGAATATTCAGGATTTTTTTCAACGAATTTTTTGAGCTGGCCAATCATCGCATCTGCTTTTTTCATTGTATAAATGATCTCGCCGTTATATGTTTCCACCCACTCTCTTCCCAATTTTAAGCTTTCATAATCTTCAGGGAATGCGGCCGCCCAATACCGATGTTGCGATGATGCCACATGATTTGTAAAGAAGGTAACAAAATCAGGTTTCTTTGATTCAAGTTGTTTATAAAAAATATCAAAACCAATTAATGATTGAAAAGTTCTTCTTCTGACCACTTTCCATTTATTTATTCTTTCATCAATGAGCTGTGCGGCAAGATCAGTTGCCGTTTTAAATTTCAAACCCATATCCGGCAACTTCATTAAGAATTGTGCTGCTTCCTTCCCGGGAATTTTATTGCTTACAACACGGCTGCTGTCTCTTGCCATTGCCAGATTGAATTGCTGGAAAGTTTCAAGCTTTTTGGGGAAACATTCACTGCCTGCGGCAAATGTATCGGGTACATAAAAAGAAAAATTCTCCATGGTTTCAGGCAATGGATAGGTATGCAGGGAGCCAAAAACACCAACCTTTACTCCTTTTTTTGCAAGCAAATTCCATAATGCAGGATATTGTTTTTCCTGTTCATTCAAATTCTGTCCGAAGTCAGAAATAAAATGTTTTTCATTCGTAACACCCCTGTGCACGGTTGGCCAGGTGATCCAGGGTGAAAGATGTCCCTGGTCTTCGGCATAAGTCTCATACTTACGTCCTTTGGATAAAACTTTGGCTAAATTTGATTCAGGATAAAGCTTGCAAAAGTGGTGGATGACCTTGTAAGGAACTTCATTGAGTTCAAAGAGGATGACTTTCATTAGTTTGGATTTTACGCAAAATACTGAAAAAACAGTTTGGCGGGTTCGGTTCTAACGCTTAAAACGCAGAAATAGAGGGTAAAGTATCTCTATAAATGATCTATTACAAAATAGTATGATCTCCAAGCATTATGGATTTTATAACAGCCAGTTATGCAAAAAAATCTTCGCAGTTCCTCATGCTATAAACGTCATTGGCAGAGTTGCCGGCCTTTGGGAAATCTTTTAATTTGAACGCAAAAGGATATGCTTAATTATAAACCACACCGTTTTCCACCTTTCGGGTATAAGTTGCAACAAATAAATTAAATCGATTTTATATATTGCCCGATATCTTAATTGTTTTAAAAAAATCATTACAATGAACGTTCAGGAAAACTTCCATCTGGTAAGTTATCAGCTACATGAAAAAGAGAATTTAATTGAGAACAGCATCATGACTGATCTTCAAAAAGCCTGGTTTCGGAGTGATACGGTTGGTTCGTGGAGAATGATGCGTCCTTACAATGCTCTTTCGGCATTTATTAAAGCAAAACCAGAAACTAAATGGTTAACCATTGGAGACGGACGGTTTGGTATTGATGGAATAACTCTTAATCGCATTGAACCCTCACTGAATGTACTACCAACTGATATTTGCACCGATCAACTTGAATTTGCCAAAAACGAAAAGTGGATAAAAGACTATTCGAAAGTAAATGCAGAAAAGATTGACTTTGGAAATAATTCTTTTGATTATGTATTATGTAAAGAAGCCTATCATCATTTCCCAAGACCATTTATTGCATTATATGAAATGCTAAGAGTTGCAAAAGAAGCAATAATACTCATTGAACCTAATGATAAAAAGGATGCTCCCTTGCCCCATCAATTGCTAACACAAATCAAAAGTTTTTTAAAGAAAATGATAGGTCGAAAAAATTTGCCTTTAGATACATGGAATTTTGAAGAAATTGGCAATTATATTTACTCGATTTCAAAACGGGAAATGGAAAAATTGGTACTTGGTTTAAATCTTCCCGCACTTGCCTATTTTTATTATAATGATTATTATGAAAAAGGCGTTGAATTTGCTGAAGCGCCAACCTCTCCCTTGTATAAAAAAGTAACTCACATAATAAAAAAAGCCGATAGGAATAGTCAACTGGGCTTAAAGGTTTATGGAAATATTATAGTTGTTATTTTTAAAAAAAGCCCGTCAACGGAAGAGGTGAAACTGCTTAAACAAAACGGTTTTAGGTTTGCAGATCTTCCCAAAAATCCATACTTGCCCTAAAAATTTATTGATAAAAATTTCGAATTGTATCTATCACATAATCAATTTGGTTATTAGTCATTTCAGGATATATTGGAAGCGACAACATGGTTTCTGCCAACATTTCAGCAATCGGAAACATCCCCTTTTTTAAATTCAGGTGGACGTATGCTTTTTGTAAATGAGGCGGAACTGGATAATGTATAGACGTTGCGATTCCATTATTCTTTAAATACATGGCCAGTTCATCTCTTTTGTTTGACCGTATAACAAATAAATGCCAAACAGAAGTGGAAGTGTTAGCAACAACGGGAAGTATAAGCTCATTTATATCCCGAAGCCCGTCATAATATTTTTGCGCAATTTCTGCTCTTCTTTTGTTCCATGCTGATAGCTTTTCAAGTTTTACCGAGAGTATTGCGGCCTGCATTTCATCCAGTCTTGAATTTAGGCCGATCATTTCGTTATAATATTTTTTAATGGACCCATAGTTTCTCATGGTCCTGGCAAATTCAGCTAATCCCGGATCATTAGTAGTCAGCGCACCTCCATCTCCCAAAGCCCCAAGGTTTTTTGTTGGATAAAAGCTGGTGGCGTTTATCTCACCAAAACTCCCTGTTAATTTTCCAGCAGATGTTGCACCGTGGGCCTGTGCATTATCTTCAACTACATAAATTTCCTTTTCCTTTGCAATACTCAAAATGTCATCCATTTCACATGCCTGGCCATATAAATGAACAGGAAGTATTACTTTGGTTCTTGCTGAAATTTTTTCCGAAATAAGTTTTGGGTGTATGTTGTACGTGTCAATACAAGGTTCAACGAACACAGGTATAGCATCTAAATATGACACGGCCAAAACCGTTGCTATATATGAATTCGAGGCAAGAATTACTTCATCCCCTTTTTTCACGCCTAAACTTTTTAAAGCAATATGTAAGGCATCGAGACCATTTCCAACTCCGACACAAAAAGTTGTCTGATTAAACGAGGCATATTTTGTCTCAAAAGCCTCTACCTCCTTCCCCAATATATACCATCCCGAAGCTAATACACGCCTCAATGCATCATTTAATTCACTATTCAGCTCAGTGTAAGTCTTTTTAAAATCATTAAATAAAACTTCCATTACCATTTTTAATAAGGTTCAAAAATATAATCGTTGCTATCAAAAAGTTCTGAGGCCATAACCAACAGTACTGAACCCTTCGTAAACTGATCCATCTGGTGCCAGTCTTCGGGTTGCAAAATGAGACATTTATCCGGGCTATTGAGTTCAAAGTATTCAGCCCTTTGGTTATTATTGTTATATATACGACAAGAGCCATTAACACAAATTGCAGCTTGTATAGTTTTTTTATGACGGTGACCGCCGCGAACAGAATCGTCTACATTATATATATAGAAAACCCTTCTTATCGGAAAGGGAATTTCTTTTTCAATTACAGACAAACTACCCCTCTGATCAGTAAAAGTTTTTAATCTTATTAATTCTGCCATATCACAAAAAGCTAAGTTTCTTTATAAACGAAAAAGTTTTCTGAAGCCATGGAATTTTCAAGCTCAAAAGCTTATCTGGTTTTTTCCAATAATAAAACGAACCTGCTTGTATCAATCTTTTGTATACAGGTATTTTATCCTTTTCATAGCGCTTATTCGTGTCTACCTCCATATTGAGTTTTTCTTTCCATTTATTCGTTTGTTGAATATAGGGAAGGTAGATATGGTTATTAATTACGGGAGTGGCGCTTACCTGATATTCCTGAAATGCATTTGCAAACCAAACATTATTGATTTGCTTGAGACCATGAAAATGATAGAATATGATCTTTTCATTATTCGATAAAACCTGGCCATTAATATAAGTAAGAGAGTAAGCATTTAAATTCCAAACGGCCAAACCACTTGTTTCGTCTGTGAGTTTCATCACTTTCCCGGGATAAACATTCTCCCATTCATCAAGGTATTTTTGATCCGCGAATCGATTGTTTGTTTCATCATAATAATCATAGCACCATTCAATGCATTTACTCCGCCAGTCTTCAAGACAAGCAATTCCTGTCTCATCTTTTTTAAAAGCCTGAAATGAAACATTAAAAAAACCAAATTTTTGGATGCCCCTTGCTAATAACTCCTTTGAGAACTTATGCGGACAGATGAGTATTGAATATTTTTTAAACTTTTCAAAAATAGGCTCGGGGTCATTAAAAAAATAAATATCTGCATCGAGCGAACAAATCCAATCAATATTTTTCCAATTTCTTAAAATGTATAATGGCAAGCAAGGACTTAATGTGAAATAATATTCAACAAATGACCTGGTATTCTTTGCAGATAATAATTCTGCATCGCTTTCCTCCAGATCGTTTAATTTTATAGCAACAACTCCGCCAAAATTATTTTCAATAAGAAACTGGTATGTCGCTGCATCAAGACAAAGAATAAACAGACGGAATTTTTCCCGAGTGGTCTTATTTAGCGAGGCCCAAAGAGACAGCCCATATGGCAAATAGTTTTTATCGAATAAAGTACAAAAATTAAGCATTAGGGTGATTGATAATTAAATGCTCCTTTCAAAAAGGAATCCGCTATAAGTAGCGAGTTGGCCTTGAATTCTTATTTCAAGTTTGTCGATTGAAGGAAATTCGCCTATCAATCTGTAGTTCTTCATTAAAGTGTCTAAAAAAAGGTTTTTATCAAATATCCATACCGGGTAACTTGCTTCATAAACTTCTTTGGATACATGTTGAATTGTAAGAAAATCACGATCAGAGTTAGCAAATGGGGTTCTGTCTATAATTATATATTTGATCCCTTGACGTATGAGACGATGCAGCCATTCGTAGGGTTGATCGAGATATTGCATTACCGAAGACAACAGCAGTACATTGGGTCGATATAGCTGCAAACATTCTTCAATAGAATGAAAAAAATGCAATTCTTCACTGGAAAAATCTTTTTTACCGCATTCCACAAAATTCTTTTGTTCAACAATACACCAATCGATCTTAGCCAGGTTTTTTAAAAATGTTTTGTTTTGAAAATAACTGCTTCCTAAGCTTCCTCCAAAATCTAACACACAAAGTTGATTGTTATTTTCAATGGCTGCTTTTTGCAATCCAGCCAAAACGCCCCAACTATACTCAATATTGTCAAATAAAACGCTATCTCTTTCAAATACTGCTTCCCCGTTTCTTACTTTTATTAATGATTCTTTACACTTCTGCAAAATCAAATCAGTATTATAGCCTGTACTTTGTTTTGCCGCTTCATCCCAGTTATTATATAAACCATTGAAATGAATAATTTCTTTTTTTTTAAACAAATGATTTTTTAGATCTATAATAACAGGAGGAATGAATCTTTTTATTATAGATTTCATTGACCAATATATTTTGCAAAATAATCATAAAGTTGAGCCGACGTTTTTTCATAACTATAATCCGATAGTGTTCTTCTTTGCCCTTTCCTGGCTATTTCGTTTCGCTCAGTTTCATGAGATATATAATATTTATATTTATCTATAGCGTCTTCAACAGTGTCATAATAAACAACTTCATCATCCGTGAAAAGTTTAACCGGTGCATTTTTGCCATCGGTTAAAAGAAGCGTTCCCATACCTGTAGCTTCATACATACGCATATTGCCAATATAACTTCCGGAAATATCAATATGAGCATTAAATGTTATTTTGGATCTGTTTAAGACTTTGTACATATCAAGTCCCCAGGCCTCGCCTCTGAATTTCGTCTTATAAATACTTGGAGTCAATCGTTTAAAAAAAGGCCGTTCATCAGGAATAGCTTCGATATTTAAACCATAAAATTCTAAATCTGTATGATCGATTAAATGCTTGATCATATTAATTCGCTTACTATGAGCCTTAGTTAGACTTCCAATAAAACTAAAATTAATATCTGCAGGAGTTCTTTCAATTTCATTGAGTATCGATGAATCAAATGCAGCTGTCAAAAACTCAGCATTCAAACCATCCTTTCTGAATTGATCAACAAAAAGTGGCAAAGAGCTTAGCACAAGGTCAAGTTGCATTGGCTTTACTCCCGCCGGAATCTCACATGCGATCCAACCAAAAATTTTCTTTGTATATTTCTTAATAGCATCAAGAAACTCACCGTAGTATTCAAACATATTGCCTATATAAAATACATCAGGCTTGATCATTTTTACCTGTTCGATAGGTAACGAATATTGCCATGTTTTCGAATCCCATTTGATATTATTTTCCTTAGCCCAGGCTTCTTGTAACGGCTTACAATTGGGAACGATCAGGTGCGGCTCGGCGCCTAATTTGTAAAAGGGTGGAAGATAAGATGCCCAATCACCAAAAAAATCTTTGTGAAGAGCATCCAATTGCTCGTCGTAAGACATTGAGCCAAGCAATGGGTTTTTTTTGTAAAAGGAGTCAAGATATTTTGGATAGTAAGATGAAAAGAAGACAACTTTCATTTATAAAAACTTTTAATCAGTATAGCAACATATTCGATCTGCTCGTCACTCAGTTCAGCAAACATGGGCAATGAAAGAATGCGACTTTGATTATAGTAGGACACAGGAAAATCTTTTGAAGCATAGTTATATCGACTATAACAAGGCAAAAGTGGCAAGGCCGTTGGATAATGTACCGCCGTCTCTATGCCTTTTTCACTTAAATAAGCTTGCAGTTCTTCGCGGTTTTCAGTACGAATTACATAAAGATGAAATACATGGCTGCAGTTTTTGTTGGTAAGTGGTATGATTACATTAGCCTCTTGCAATAACTCATTGTATAAAGTTGCATGTCTTATACGTTGTTTCGTCCATTGTTCGAGATGGGGCAGCTTGGCTAATAAAATAGCAGCTTGTATCGTATCCATCCGGCTATTACGTCCTTCCCTCACATGATGATGTTTCTTTATTTGACCATGATTGGGTATTTGTCTTGACACTGCTGCCAGCTCATCATCATTAGTGAGCATAGCACCAGCATCTCCATAAGCACCCAAATTTTTTCCAGGATAAAAACTAAAGCTGGCAGCATGTCCCCACGTGCCCGTTCTTTTACCATTTATCTCTGCCCCATGTGACTGGGCACAATCTTCGATCACTTTCAAATTATACTTTTCTGCGAGTTGTATTACTGCAGGCATATCGGCCGGGTGACCATATAAATGCACGGGAATGATCGCTTTTGTTTTTCCCGTAATTTTTTTTTCGGCCAATTGAATATTGATGGAATAAAAATCATCCACATCCACAAATACAGGTGTGGCGCCAATCGCACTTACTGCCTCAGAAGTAGATATCCATGAATTAGCCGGAACAATCACTTCATCACCTGCACCAATATTCATTGCCTTTAATAAAATTTCGATTGAATCAGTGCCATTACCGCAGGCAATACAATGCCTGACCCCAACATAAGAAGCGAAGGCAGCTTCAAATTGTTTGATTGCACTGCCGCCAATGTATGCTGATTGTTCAATAACATTCTGGATCGCATTATCAATATCTTCTTTGATAGAAAGATATTGTTTCTTCAGGTCAACAAACGGGACTTTCATTTTTTGCATTGTTGATATCATAGACATGGTTTGGTTATTCTCTTTTCTTGATTATTTTGGCAGGATTACCTGCAACAATAGTATATGGCTCTACATCCTTAGTAACCACGGCGCCGGCAGCAACAATTGCTCCATCACCAATAGTTACTCCTTTTAAAACGATTGCTGAAGCACCTATCCAAACATCGTTCCCGATCTTTATAGGCTTCCTGTTATAAGGCTGTTTGTTCATTACCTGATCTTTATTGTAACCATGATCCCTTCCCCAAATAATAACTTTTGGAGCGATGAGAACATTATCGCCAAAAGTTATTTCTCCTAAAATATGGCAATGGGCATTTACATAAAAATTATCACCACAAGTTATCAAAGGATCCCCTTTTAATTTTGTGAATGGTTCTATCACTGCTTTGCCCGCAAACTTTACTCTTACGAGTTCCGAATGTTTTTTTAGGGTGATGCCTTGCTTTTTCAACCTTCTCTTATAAAAATATTCGCTGACCCAATTCATCTTTTCTAATTAGCGTTAGTAACAGGTGGTGAACTTTCGTATTTCTTGTACTCTGAAATATTATCAAGATGCCATATTTGACGGGCTGTTGCTCTTCCACCGACATTTTCTTTAAACTCTAGTATACCCCATTTGATTTGTTGTCCCCGGGAAGATATGCCAAAGTTAAACCAGGCATATCCTTGCTTGTAATAATGTTCGAATGCTTTATGAAATAAAAGTGGCATTGCTTTCACATTATCATATTGTTCATTTTTTGCAATATAAAAACTATGAACTCCAGTAGTGTTAACATCAAAAAGAACAAGAATACCAAGCACCTGGTCTTCTTTTTCTGCCACCCAATAATGTATACGATCAGGATAAATTTCTTTTAACTTCTTCAATTCATCCCGTGAATGTGTTGGTATCCTGTTATACCTGACTTTCAAATTCATTTCAATAATAGGATATACTTTGTCAATGTCATCTGTCTCACCAACCCTTACTCCATCTTTTTCCTGCTGCTTTATATAAGAAAGATTTCTTTTCCTGCATAGCTTTTCCCAGATCTTAGCCTCGGTTAATTTGACACAAGTAGAAATTTCCTGTGACTTAAGC
>DASTZB010000317.1:0-18642 GCA_035764525.1 Chitinophagaceae bacterium
TATTTTTACTATTGATGACTGGAAGGATATAAAAAAGAGATTTGATAAAATAGAAGCAGAGAAAAAGATAATATTGACAACCGAAAAAGATGCTGTTCGATTGTCGAAATTCGGTAAGCAATTGGATAATGTTCCTCTTTATGTGATTCCGCTGCAACATCATTTCCTTTTCAATGAGGAAGCGAAGTTTTTATCGTTGATAAAAAACTATATAGAAGATTTTAATCCCGATAGCTATCGGGCTAATGCTAAATAAATAAAATGGGAAGAAAAAATTCTAAGAAGAGGAAAGATAAACAAAAGGACAAACAGAAGCATAAACATTCACATGATCAGTCGTTGACAGGCGTTTTGGATATTAGCCGTTCTGGAACCGGGTTTGTTGTTGTACAAAATATGCCTGTTGATATTCTTATCCGGCCGGATGATATGGGCACTGCATTACATGGTGACACTGTGAAAGTAAAAGTAAAAGTAAAAGACGCCAAAGAAAAACATAAGAGACAGCGCGGGGTAATAACTCAAATTGTTAGTCGCAAACAAATTGAATTTGTTGGCACAATTCAGATGAACAAGGGATTTGCGTTTTTTGTTGCCGATGGAAATAAGAAGATGCCTGATATTTTTATTCATTCCTCAAAATTCAATGGCGCTAAAGATCGTGATAGGGTAGTAGTAAGATTGCTGGAATGGGAAGACCAGGATAAAAGACCGGAAGGCGAAGTGTTGCAGATCCTTGACAAGGAAAATGAAAATGATATTGCAATGAAAGAAATTTTATTGCAATTCGGATTTCCATTAGGTTTTCCGGATGATGCATTGGAAGAAGCAGCGAGAATTCCTGATATCATTTCAGAAAAGGAAATTAAAAACCGAAAAGATTTTCGTGATATTCTCACATTTACTATTGATCCTGTTGATGCAAAAGATTTTGATGACGCAATTTCATTCCGAATTTTGAAAAATGGCAATTACGAGATTGGAGTGCATATTGCAGATGTTAGTCATTACCTGGAAGTAGATACATCATTGGATAAGGCGGCGTATGAAAAAGCAACATCGGTTTATTTGCCTGATCGGGTGAATCCCATGTTACCGGAAGAAATTTCCAATGTGCTTTGTTCATTACGGCCGCATGAAGAGAAACTTACTTTCTCATCCGTTTTTCAAATGACACCTGACGGAAAGATCAAACAATATTGGCTCGGGAAAACAATTATTCATTCTGATCACAGGTTTACCTATGAAGAAGTGCAGGAAATAATTGAAACAAAAGATGGTCTCTATCGTGATGAAATTCTTATTCTCAACGGGCTTGCCCAACAAATGAGAAATGATAGGTTTAGAAACGGGGCAATTAATTTTTCGTCTCAGGAAGTCAGGTTCAAACTTGATGAAAATAATAAGCCTATCGGGATCATGATAAAAGAAAGTAAGGAGGCGCATCAGTTGATCGAAGAATTTATGTTGCTTGCAAATCGTACGGTTGCAGAAAACCTGGGGAAAATAAAGATCAATAATAAACCGATACCTTTTCCTTATCGTATTCATGACGATCCCGATGAAGAAAAGCTGTTACCTTTTATTGCTTTTGCAAAAAAATTTGGTCATCAGTTCGATATCTCAAGTCCCGATGCAATTGCGTCGTCTTTTAATCAAATGCTGAAAGAAGTGCACGGTAAACCCGAACAGCATGTACTTGAACAATTAGGAATAAGAACAATGTCAAAAGCAAAATACACAACGGAAAATGTTGGGCATTATGGTTTGGGTTTTGAGCATTACTGTCATTTTACTTCACCTATTCGCCGCTATCCGGATGTCATGGTGCATAGGATACTTGAGCAGGCATTGAATAATAAATTTGTCATTGATAAAAAGATCGATGAAAAATGCAAGCATTGCAGTGATAGAGAAAGAGGAGCGATGGAAGCTGAAAGAGCGGCTAATAAATATAAGCAGGTCGAGTATATGCAGAATTTTTTAGGGGATGAGTTTGAAGGAGTGATCAGTGGTGTTGCATCTTTTGGCTTTTGGGTGGAAACAGTTGAACATAAATGCGAGGGACTTGTAAGCATAGCAAGTCTGTCAGAGTATGATGATTTCAGGCATGTCGATACGGATTATTGTCTTGTCGGCTCCAGGTCAGGTAAAACTTTTAGAATGGGTGATAAGGTTTGGATAAAAGTGATTGCTGCCAATCTTACAAAACGCCAATTGGATTATGAATGGGTGGTAGCAAGTGGATTGAAAGATGTTAAAACTGTCCGCAAGGACTCCTCTGGAGAAAAGTTAAAAGTTAAATCTAAAAAGAAGAAAGAGTAAATTCATTTATGCAATCATTTGAAACATTATCAAAACAATTTGCTGAGAAATTTGATACCAGGCATTTTCCTGAGCAGCCCGCATCCTTATATGAGCCTAATGAATATTTTTTAAAACTTGGTGGAAAAAGGATCCGGCCGGTTTTAAGTTTAATGGGAAACGAATTGTTTGATGAAATTATACCTGATACATGGCATGCCGCAACTGCAATAGAACTTTTTCACAATTTTACATTAATACATGATGACATAATGGATAAAGCTCCTTTACGCAGGGGAAAACAAACGATTCATACTAAGTACAATGACAGCACAGCATTGCTTGCCGGTGATGTGATGATGGTAAAAGCCTATGAGTACCTGAACAAAATTTCTTCAAAACATCTAAATAAAGTCTTGTCTTTGTTTAACAAGACAGCCATTGAAGTTTGTGAAGGGCAACAAATGGATATGGATTATGAATTGAAGGATAATGTAAGCATGAACGATTATTTGCGAATGATAGAACTAAAAACATCTGTGGCATTAGCAGCAAGTTTGAAAATAGGAGCATTGCTTGGCGGTGGAGGTGACAGAAATCAAAATCTTTTATATGAGTTTGGAAGAAAGTTGGGAATTGCTTTCCAGGTACAGGATGATTATCTCGACGCGTTTGGTGATAAGAATAAAACAGGCAAACAAGTAGGAGGAGATATATTAGCCAATAAAAAAACCTTTTTGCTTATTCACGCAATGGAATCTTCTCCTGACAAAAAAGAATTGGAAGAATTAATAAATACTAATCCTAAAGACAAGGTTGAAAAAGTAGTAAGTGTTTACAAAAAATGCAAAGCTGATGAATGGGCCCTGGAATTAAAGAATAAATACTTTGATGAGGCGTTGAATCATTTAGAGGATATTGCCGTTCTATCAAAAAGAAAAGAGCCACTTAGGGAGCTGGCTCTTTTTCTGGTTCAAAGAGACTTCTAGATCCTTGTACCGCTGGCATCAAAACCTATAGCGATACAACTTATAATGATCAGAAGATCCACTAACACACTAAAAAAGAAAACGGGTATTGTAATTTTAGTTGGCATAGCCGCGAGATTTACAATAAGTGTAATTCCCATGCCGCCGATAATGAATGGCCAGAAAATAAAATGATTTCCAGCAAGTATTACTGCAAACATTGTAAATATAGTTAGAACACAACCATGAAGAGTAATTGCAGTTGCCAACCAGCCGAGGCGATATTTCTCCTGGCTATTACACCAATCAATAAATTTTTTCCATACAGACACTTTGGTTGTATGGATTTGATGGGCAAATAAATGTTTAACTGTAGTTTCCATATCAATTATTTTACACAAAAATCTCTCGGTACGGGTGTCTCAATTATGAGGCCAGTTAACATCCTACATGATTTTTGTCAACAACCAGGAACTTAGAAATCTTGAAATCTTAAAATATTAAAAACCCTGCTTTCAAAATTTTCCCTATTTTGACCTTTCAAAACCAACTTTGATGGCTAATTCATTGTTTCGCCGTAAAACAATCGATTCAATTCTTACTGATGCTGAAAAAGGTGATTCGGAAGCACATGCACATGGATTAAAAAGAGTTCTTACTGTTCGTGATCTTACTTTTTTTGGCATTGCAGCCATCATTGGAGCAGGAAGCTTCAGCTCGCTTGGCCAGGCGGTTTTTAATGGCGGCCCCGGTGTGGTTCTTCTTTTTGTTATCACAGGTATCGCCTGCGCATTTACGGCTCTTTGTTATTCTGAATTTGCCAGTCGCATACCAGTGGCAGGCAGCGCCTATACCTATGCATATGCAAGCTTCGGAGAATTATTTGCCTGGATCATTGGCTGGGCCTTGATAATGGAATATTCCATTGGAAATATCTATGTCGCATTCAGTTGGAGCGATTATTTCACTTCTTTTTTGCATAAAGTGAATCTTCATATTCCTGATTATCTAACCTGCAGTTATGCCGAAGCACACAAAGCAGTATCAAATAACAGTTCAAATGAAGAATTGATCAATGCATGGAATTCGGCGCCAATGCTTGGAAGCCTTCGGATGATTTTAGATCTGCCGGCACTTGTAATTAATCTTCTTATTACATACCTCGTTTATCGTGGCATAAAGGAAAGCCGCAATTTCAGCAACGTAATGGTGATATTAAAACTTGCTATAGTTGTTTTGGTGATTTTGGTAGGAGGCTCATTGATATTATCTCATGGCTTAACTGTTAATTGGACACCCGAAAATGATGAAGGAGTCCGGTCATTTATGCCAAATGGGTTTAGTGGTGTGATGTCTGCAGTCGCAGGAGTCTTCTTTGCCTATATTGGATTTGATGCGGTGAGTGTGCTGGCAGAAGAAAGCAAAAATCCGCAACGGGATCTTCCCCGTGGCATGATCTATTCATTAGTGATCTGTACAGTTGTTTATATTTTATTGTCTCTTGTACTAACAGGCGCAGTTCATTATAAAAATTTCGATGGTGTTGGTGACCCGCTGGCTTTTATTTTTGAAAGTCAAAACCTGAATATTGGATGGATGCAATTGCTTGTATCAATTTGTGCGGTGATTGCAATGACAAGTGTTTTGCTTGTTTTTCAAATGGGACAGCCAAGGATATGGATGAGTATGAGCCGGGATGGTTTGTTGCCGCCGGTTTTTCAAAAGATCCATCACAAGTTTAAAACTCCATCTTTTGCAACCATCATAACAGGGTTAGTTGTTGGCGTGCCCATTCTTTTTACAGATAAAACTTTTGTACTTGATTTTACCAGCATCGCTACTTTATTTGCTTTTGTGCTGGTTTGCGGTGGTGTATTATTAATTCCAAGAAAAGAAAAAGTGGCAGGTCGTTTTCAAATTCCTTATATCAACGGACAATTTGTATATCCATTGATCATTGCCGTTTCTCTCACTTTATTTGCCATGCTTAGCAAGAATTATTTCAATAATCTTTTTGATTTTGATTTTTCGGCTAACGAAGATTATAATGCAGGCAAAGTGAGTTTTATGGAACTTGCTACTCCCAATATTTCCGTTATCATTTTCTGGATCATTTGTTTCATACTGGCTATCGCAACCATTATAAAAAAATATTCTTTGATCCCATTGATGGGTGTCACTACCTGTCTTTACCTGTTAACGGGAATGACAAAAAGTAACTGGGCATGGTTCCTTAGCTGGCTGGGTGTTGGGCTAATTATTTATTTTATTTATGGCAATAATAAGAGCAAGTTGGCTGGTAAAAAATAATTATTAGCCAGGCTTTGTTACCTCTATTTAGCTTTTGTTGCGACGCTCCATTCAAGGTTCTGATTTAACTTTGAGCAAGTGCGTCGCAGTTTACCCAGAGCGAAGTGAAGGGTCGCACTCTTATACTTTAGTAACTTTGCGGAGCAATTTTATGAAATTCCAGATTGGCGATAGAGTCTTAATTATTCATTCAAATGAAGAAGCCGAAGTGGTTGACATCATCAATGATAAAATGGTGATGGTCGATGCTGGTGGTGTTCAGTTCCCTGTATATAAAGATCAGATCGATTTTCCTTACCTGAAGCGCTTCATGGAAAAGAAGAACGGCAATGGAAAAAAACAAAAACAATATGTCGATGATATAAAAAAGGAAAAGGACAATAATACTAAGCGGGAAGAGGATGGCATGTGGTTAACGTTTTTACCAGTGGTTGATACTGATGAGTTCGGAGATGATGTTGTGGACGAATTAAAAGTTCATTTGCTTAACAGGACAAATACAGATTATAACTTTGATTATAAGCTTGCATTTTTTGGTAAACCAGAGTTTGAATTAAAAAACACAATTCATCCTTTCGAGGATTTTTATATCCACGACGTTCCATTTGAAGATCTGAGCGATAGTCCTTTTTTTGAATTTGAATTTTCATTAGTACAACCCGATAAGGCAAAAGCAGAAATATGCACGGCTTCTCTAAAGCTTAAGCCGAAGCAACTCTTTACTAAAATAGAAGAGATAAGGAGTAAAAATGAAGCAAGCTTTTCATACCGCTTGTTTGATAGATACCCCGATAAAGTTGTTCATGAAAAATTTGATATAGGCTCTCTTGCTGCAAAATATAAAGTGTTTGATGCATCAATAGCAAAAGAGCATCTTGATCCTCCACGTTCGATCGTTGACCTGCATATCGAAAAACTAACAGATAACTGGCAACACCTCGGCAATCTCCAGATACTCGGTATACAGCTAAAAACCTTTGAAAAGTATTATGATCTTGCCATTGCACATCTGCAACCATCACTCATCGTTATTCATGGCGTAGGCAGCGGTCGGTTAAGAGATGATATACATGAATTATTAAAGCATCGAAAAGAGGTAAAGACTTTTGTCAATCAATATGACCCTCGTTTCGGTTACGGCGCTACCGAAATATTTTTTGAATACTAACGCTGTCCGATTTTCTATGAAGGGAAGACCATCTGACACAAATTCCATTATTGATTTATTTATAAATGATAGTTCTAAAATCCTTTTTAAATTTGCCATTCGCTGCAAACCGTGCTATCGCTCCAGCGCTTCCAGTTGGGGAGGAAAGTCCGGACAGTACAGAGCAATGCACCCCGCGATAAGCGGGGGTATTTCAACCAATGCTGAAAAGTAAGTTGAGGTAACAGAGAGTGCCACAGAAAATAACTGCCTTCTCCCTCTTCTAAAGGAGAGGGTTGGGGTGAGGTTGAAAATGTGGGGTAAGAGCCCACAGCTCTTGATGGTGACATCATTTGCGGGTAAACCTTGCATACTGAAATGCCATGTATAGTATCGTTTTAAGGGCTGCTCGTCCAAGATACAGGGTAGGCAGATTGATCCCAGTAAGTAATTACCGGGACAGATAAATGATAGCAGTCCCGATTTATCGGGATGACAGGATCCGGCTTACAGGTTTGCAGCGTTTTTTAATTGTATGAGATTCCTTTTTATATTAATAGTCTTGCTATGCTCATTTATGATTGCTTGTAAAGACAAGTCAAAGAATGAAAGCAAAATTGAAATCCCCACTGCCGATAGCATTCAATCCGCTGACCGCAAAACAGACTCTCTATTAAAGATTAAATATTTTCAGGATAGTGTGAGATTAATGCGGCGCAAGGATTCTATATTATTGAAAACAACGCAAAACATTTTGACAATGCTTAAGAATAAAAATTATTCAGCATTTGCAAATTTTATACACCCTGTTGAAGGTATCAGGTTTTCTCCCTACGGATTTGTGGATACTGTTTATGATATTAAACTTACAAAACAAAAATTCATAAATGAGGCTGGAAAGCCGGTGCAAGACATGATCATTTGGGGGAAATTTGATGGAACCGGCGATCCTATAAAAATGACACTGAATAATTATATGCAAAGGTTTGTATATGATGTCGACTTTGTTAAACCAGAAAAACGCAGTGTAAATGAATTTATCGGGGCCGGTAATTCATTAAATAATCTTGAATTAGTATATAAGAATTGTGATTTCACCGAAAGTCATTTCTCAGGATTCGACAAAAAATATGCAGGGATGGATTGGAAGAGCCTCCGACTGGTTTTTAAAGTTCGTGATAGAAAATTTTTCTTAGTAGGAATTGTGCATGATGAATGGACAATCTAAAACAATTTGTTTCCAATATATCCACCTATTTCCATCAGCCAGGCAATGCCGAGATGTACCATTAATCCGCCAATGATTGATCTTGTATTATAAACAACTATTCCCAGTATCATCCCACCGAAATAAGAACTGATACATTCGCCGAGTGGTTTGCCAAAATGTATTGTACAATAAAAACAAGCCATTGGCAAGATCGCATCTTTACCAGCAACTTTTATGAAAGCTAAAATTAGAAAGCCGCGAAAGAAAAGCTCTACCGAAATAAAATCACTGCCATAAGAAAGTTCATGAAGTAAATGATAGAGCCATTTATCTCTTACACCAGATAAAACCGGGTCTACATCAGTGAGTTTTGGATACATGCTTAAAAAATCCGGTTGAGTTGATGCTGCTGCAATTAAGGGAACCATGATCAATAACATTATTAGATAAGGTGTCCAATTAAAGCCCTTTATTGTTAAACCAAAAAAACTTTCTTTGGAATAAAAAATTTTCCAGATAATAAAAAGAATCAAACACAATACTATTAATCTTGCCGGCCAGTAAATAACCCGGTTCCAGTAATAATCCCAATCGTTGTTATTTGATAAATGCAGGTCTGTATTCATTACCATTTTCCAGGAGAAAATAGCCGGCGACAAGAAAATAAGCAAAAGGATTAATGGGCTTTTAAAGTAATTTTTCCCTTCTAATAAGAAATAAAAGAGATAGGGCAGGGCAAAGGCAATCAAGAAGGTCACATAACGAATTAAAAACCGAATGCCGATCGAATCAAATTCATCTATTTTAATATCGACCTCATAATGAAAATTCAGATAGATCATTAAAGCTGTTAGGAGGCTACAGGCTGCAAATACTTTACTATTTAACTTTTTGAAATAACCAGTTATATACCTAAATATCTCCTTCATTAAAACGGAAAATAGAAGTTTTTTTACTACCGTTTAAACTTTTTTGAAAGCCCACCTTCTCATATTTCGTGTTTGATTTTTCCACAACCCTAAAAACTAATAAAATGAAAAAGTTCTCAATTAACCGAATCAGCATAACTGCACTTACATTCATAGTTGCATTTATGCTTTTCTCTTGCCAAAAAGATCTTAGCTCAAGCAACAACACTCCTGTAACTGAAGAACAGGCAACAACTTATTCTGAAGAAAGCTCAATGGCCGAAGCTAGTTTTGATGATGCAGAAGATGTTGCTACAACAGCTGCAGATGAAGAAGGTAATGCAAGTGTATATGGGATTAATGGCCGTTTATTCCAACCATTATTTACTGAACTAAGAGCCGCTATCGGTGATTGTGCAGAGATCACGATCACACCAAATGATTCTACTTATCCTAAGACAATTACAATTGATTTTGGAAATGGTTGTTTAGGCCGTGATGGTAAATTTCGTTCCGGCGCCATCGTCGTTCATCTTACTGCACCTTTACGCAGACCAGGTTCTGTAGTTACTATCACTTTCAGAAATTATTATGTAAATCGTGTTCATCTTGAAGGAACAAAGGTTATCAGCAACCTTAGTGATCCTCCAATGCATAAATGGAGTGTACAGGTAGTAGGTGGTAAAGTAACATTTCCTACAGGCAGAGGGTATAGCTATCAAAGTATAAAAGTTAAGACGCAGGTAGAAGGAATGGATACGAGAATTGTTCGTGATGATGTGTATGAAATTACAGGTCGTTCACAAACTGAATTCAATAGTGGTTTGATAATAACATTTAATACTGAATCAGCACTGGTAAAAAAAGTTGCATGTCCCTGGATCAATGATGGTAAATTAAAGATCAAGATCAATGACCGGGTGCTCTATCTTGATTATGGTTTCCCAACTGATGGCCAATGTGATAACAAAGCATTGCTGACATGGAATAATGGTAACAATCAACGGGTGATTCTCTTATAAAACTCTTTTGGTAAGCAATCATAAAAAAAGGCCCCGGGTTCCCGGGGTCTTTTCCATTTATAAGAATAATTTTTTAAATAGTATCAGTTACAACCAGCAACGCATAAATTACCCCCGGTATAATAAAACAAAACCAAAGTAAGATGCTTAGCCAGAATTTACCATTTATTTCTCCTTGGTGCAGGTAAACAGCAAGTGGTGGAAGCAATATAGCGAGTATGATCAGCACTACCATATCAACTTCTGCTGATTTGTTTGCTTTCTTTTCTTTCTTAAACTGTTTAAACTCTTTCTTTACTTCTTTTATTCTTTCTTTTTTTTCCTGTTTTGAAAGATTTTTAAACTCTGCCAATGCGGCCTTTACTGTGGCTGGATCGGGTTCACCGCCGCCGGGCACAAGTGAAGCAGACGAATGGAATGGGGTCATCGAGGATATCATAGCGGCCATCACGAAAGAGCTAAAGATCTTTTTCATAAGTATTATTGTTTTTGGGTTAAGATTGATTTGCAAAAATAGGCGTCGATCCTTCTTTGGCGGAAAGTAATTTATCAACAGGTGGGTAAATGTTTTCCCGCTAATTTTATGACATGAAACCAATTGGACTTATCGGCGGGCTCACTTATGTATCGACAATAGAATACTATCGTCATTTGAATAAGCTGACAAACGAAAGGCTTGGCGGGAGTGAAGCTGCAGTGATCATTATGTACTCTGTAAATTTTGGTGAAATAAAAAAGCTCACCGAAGCTGAAGACTGGAAAAGTATGTCAATGATCATGTGTAAAGCCGCTAAGGCGATAGAAGAGGGTGGAGCGGCATGTCTTCTTATTGGCGCAAATACGATGCATAAAATTGCAGATGAGATACAAGCTGCCATTAATATCCCCGTTATTCATATAGCGGAAGCAGTTAAAAATGATATATTGAAAAATGGATTGAAAAAAGTTGGATTGCTTGGTACCCGTTATACAATGCAACTTGGATTTTATACTGATCATCTTGCAAAAGCTGGAATTGAAACGATTATTCCCGATCAGGAAGATGTTGATTTTTTAAACTACACAATTTACAATGAATTCGACAGAAACCTCTTCTTACCAGAGACTAAAAGCCGTTATCTTAAGATCATTTCAAAGTTAAAGGAACAAGGCGCAGAAGGAATTATTCTTGGCTGTACGGAAATCCCTCTTTTAATAAAACAATCCGAATGCGATATTCTTTTGTTTGATACAACAAAAATCCACTCCAGGGCCGGAGTGGATCATGTATTGAGCTTGTGAAAGGAGTTATTTATTTGAAAGGGTTTGATCAACATAAGCAGATATCCAACCCACTTGTCCATTCTTTACAAGGTAAAATTGCTTTGTTTCGTAGATAGAGCAAAACTGTCTCATAATTTTCAACAGCAAACCAGATCCAGCCATCAGGGATTTCTGGTCAAACACACCATGAACATTTTTTGCTGCTTTCATGATGGCTGCTTTCTCGGTTTCATCAGTGGTTACTTTAGCAAGATTCTCTGGTGAGTAGGAAGAGAAATTGGTATAGAGTTTCTCATAGAATTTCACTATTTCATCAAAGGAAACAGAAATAACTGCATTATCGACCAACTCGGGATGCATTAGATTAGCTGCGGCCCAGGCAGCACCGCCGCTAAATGCAATATAATCACTCAACGGATAGGCGCCGCTAGCATTTACCGCGTATACGATATCTGCATTTTCAGCCTGCGACAATACCCGTGTAAGTTGTTTCTGGTAATTGCCCATGCTTTTATCTTCTTCTAATCTTTTTTCAGCAGCATTGGATGTGCTTTTTGTTCCCCAATTCAGTTGAAACAAATAAAAATCTTTTGTGTTGCCATTAGGAAAATAGCCACCCTTGGTATTACCACTTCCAATATCAATAAGGAAAGTGGAATATCTTCTTGATTCAGGAACAATACCGAGGTGTGAAAGGAAGGCTTCTTGTTTTACATCTATAACGGCAACTTCTTTTGACTGATCGTTTATTTTTTCTTTAAATGATGTGATCAGTTTATTTACCCATTCCGTTTTCTGGTCTTTTTCCGCTTGCATTTTTACGCCACTGCTTATGGCCGTAAAGATTCTTTGCATCGGGATATTATAATCTTTTTGTGCAGTAGTATATAATCCATATAATGCTTCAAGAGTAGCAACAAATGTCGGGTCGGTAAAAGAAATAAAATCTGTATTAACCGAAGTATCTTTTAAAATATTAAAGCTGCCATTGGACTGAGCATTTTTGCCGAGCTCTACCATACTCATCTTCACACCTTTTGATCCTACTTCAATACCAGTATAAACAGTTGAGTTTTTATACTTTAGCTTAAGACTGCTTTGAGCCCACAGAAAATTTAAAGAAACACACAGGCCCACAGCCAGGGCAAGGCGCCGGTTAAAACGGATATTGCGCATGGGTTAGGTATTTTTTTTTGATCGCTGTAAAACTACTTAATACCAAGCGGCTTTGAACGATAAGATAACAGCAAATGAAGAGGTGTGAATAGAATGTGATTAACTCAAAAGGTCAATCATCAGGCGGTTTAAACAATGAAGCGGCAATTGTCTGTCCGATCTTTGAAAAGTCCTCATCATAAACAATCCTCACTCTGGCACTCTTAACTTCCGAAGAACTTAATGATAAGGAGTGTCGATTTTTACCTGCGGTAATGATAAGAATGGCTGTATTGGGAGGAATGCTTCCAAGATTTTCCGCAACCATTTCTATTTCATGAAAAGTATTATCCTTATCTATTCTTACATAAGTGGTAAGCGGCTTTGCAGTTAATCTTTGGTGGGTCAATACCACTTGCTTATCAACTAACACAGTTATCGAATCACCATCAATTTGAGCGTTATCATAAAAGTCGAGACGGATGGTACCGGTATCAACTTTTATTTCGGGGATCTCTTTGAAGGCAGATTCTCTTATTCGTGTTAAAATAATATTTCCTCCGTCACAACTCAGTGTTGAATTCAAAACATTGCCTGACCAATAACCCTTCAGCGTTTCTTTATTTCCTTCGCGATAATAAATGAGTTCGAAATTTTTTACACAAATAACACATCGTTGAGGAATATGATAAGTTGTTACTATGCCCTCCTGCAGAGAAAGCTTTTTTGATACACGGTCAAATGAGCCCCGGAAATTTTTCTTTACATAGTTATCAATATCCTGGTAATGGTACGAATCACCCGCAACCAGATTTCCCTTTGCGTTGATCTGTAGTTCAATATTATTTTCGGGAAAACATCCTCTCATGCTAAGCGTACCTTTCCAATAACCGCTAATGTCCTGACCAGCGGATTGAAAAGCAGCCGCAATAAACAAAAAACTAAATGCCAGGAGGAATTTCACCATCAAAATTTAAGACAAAAAATTCGCCTAAAATGTGAAAATTATACAAAAGGTGAATAATATTTTAAACAGGTGGTGATAACCGAGGCTTATGAACAGCCGTTTACTTGTTTCTCAACCCCAAAAAGGCAAAAGCAATGATCATAAAACCTATGCCGGTCATCGTTGGTGGCAAAATTTTCCCGTTTGTTCCAAGGTAAACCATGTATATGCCGAGGACAATAAGCAGGATTGCAGCAATAACAAGAGTTGAATTCTTATTCATATTAAATACTTCGGGCTTTTTTATTTTCTAAAGAACATTTAAGTTCGGAAAAAATTAGCTGTTATGAAAATATCCTCCCGTCGCGGGTTTTTAGGGACAATTACAGTGATAGCGCCATTTGCTTCTCTATTAAAGTCAAACCCTATCTTCGCTCAAAATAAAGGAATGTTCATACATCATGTTTATTTCTGGCTAAAAAATTCGGGTAATAAAGAAGATAAAGCGAAACTAATTGAAGGGTTGAAAAAGCTTTCGAAGGTTAGTACGATCAAGAATTTCTATATAGGTCAGCCAGCTGCGACCCGCCGCGAAGTGATCGATAGTTCCTATGATATAAGCTGGTTATTATTTTTTGATAACGCAGCTGACCAGGACAGTTATCAAACAGATCCTATACATCTAAAATTTGTGGAGGAATGTTCTGCACTTTGGACGAAAGTAACTGTTTACGATTCTATTGATGCACGCCCCTAAACCCCCTAAAGGAGACTTTAGAGTATTCAATTTGAAAATTTTTGTTCTTCCAGTAAGATGTTTATTGATTAATGCATGAAAGCCCCTTTAGGGTTTGGGGTTCAATACCCCCATTTTTTCATCATAGCCAGATCTTCTTTGGCGCAATCAAGCGGCGCTTTACCCTGGTATGATTCCTGTTCGATGATGTAATGAACATTCTTTGAGCTTTTTCTTACCATATCGATTACCGCCTTTACATTTACGATACCTGCACCAAGAATAGTGCTTTCAAATTTTTCATTTCCTTCGCTTGCTTTTATTTCATCTTTCACATGAAGAGATGAAAAACGTCCCGGAAATTTTTTTACGATCTCTGCTGCGTTTGCACCACCATTGTATAAGTTACCAATATCCAATTGTTGAATCACAAGTTTTGGATCGGTATTTTTCATCATGATATCATACAGCATTTCACCGCCAAGGCTTTCGCTGAATTCAAAATCATGATTGTGATAACCGAATTTCATTCCTGATTTTTTGCAGAGCTCACCGCTTTTATTAAAAACTTCCATGAAGCGTAAAAGACCATCTTTATCTTTTCTAAGCGCCTGGTTAAGGGACGGGCTGATAACATATTGCTGTCCCATTGTTGCCGCATCTTCTACTGTATATTTCCACAGATCGGTGAATTCTTTTTTTGTAGTATCCCAATGTTGTGAACCCAATACCGTGTGCCCGCTGGGCATTTTCAACCCGAGATCATCCAATATTTTTTTAAACTCAACAGGAGTATAACCATAAAATTTTCTATCCTTATAGTTAGCATGTTCTACATGCTTGTAACCTATTGCTGCTAATTGTTTCAAAGTGCCCTGTGGATCTTTTTCCATATCATCTCGTACCGAATAAAGTTGAATGCCCACCAGCTCATTGTCTTTTGCAATTGTATTTGCAAAAGAAAGGCGGGATAAAAGGGAACTGCCAGCTAAAGCAAGTGTTGATTTTTTTATAAATATTCTTCGTGAGTTGTTCATAAAAGATATTTTAAAATAAGGGTTTAAGATATGATTTTCCTGTGAATCATAATAAACGGGTGATAAATATTATAAAATTTGGTAACTGGGTAAAGACAACCAGATGAAGGTTTTGAAGTGATAACATATTTTAATTGAAATAGTAATTGCTGATACTTTCAAACATTATCATTTCTACGTCAGTAATTAAGGTTACATTACATCTATTGCAGATCATTCTCTGCATATTAAAGTTCACAGATGTCAACTATTCTTCAAATTGTAAATGCCGATAGAAACTTAAGCACTCTAATTAAAGGATTAAAAGCCACAGACCTTGAGGAAACATTGAATGGGATAGGGCCATTTACCATTTTTGCTCCTGTGAACCTGGCATTTGGCAAATTGTCTCCCGGGGGTTCTTTTGAAGATCTGATAAAAGATGGCAACAAACTAAGACTGTCTGACATCATTACCTATCATGTGATTGCCGGAAAAAAAATGTTGAGGGATTTTATCAATGGACAGAAAATAAAAACCATTAACGGAAAAGACGTTGCCATTACCGTAAAAGATGGTGAAGTGTGTATTAATGGCGCTAAAATTCTTTCAAAGGACAGGCAGGGATCAAATGGGGTGATCCATTCTGTTGATACTGTAAATATCCCGGAAGAATAATTTTTGTTAACGTACAGCTGAAACTTTTACTTAATAATTATGGAAAAAGAAACTATCGTTCAATTTGTTTTTTTTGAAACTGCAGGTGACAATAATGAATTTATTGCTCAATGGGATCAATATTCAAACGCGATGCCCAAAAATCATGAGATCAGGCTGCAACAGGAGGTCACCTCAAAAAAGAAAGCTAAATATTTATCTCAACACTGGTGTTTTGATGATGAGTTTAAATTTATTTTTAAAAAAGAAAGAAGATCTGCCCATTTTCCTGAAGTTGAAATGAGAGTACGCCAGCTAGGTGGGTATACGACCATGCAAACGCAATTTAAAAAAGAGTCAAAAGAAAATGAAACTAAGATTTTTGTTTTCATTACAACGCAAGGAATGAGTCTTGAGGAAGGTAAGCAACTTTCTCATTACCACTACCTGAATATTTACAAAGCCTATTTTGAAAGCTGCAGTTATGATCATATCCTGGAATTTTTTGTGGAAAATGAGCATATCGAAGCATTCATGGAACAATTAAGATCACAGAACCGTCATATTGAATCTGGATTGTATAAGGAATGTATATTGGAAAAAGCATAAATAGAACTCACGATCCTTTGTCCCATCAATTTATTTCCAATTCATTTTTTGATGGCAGTTTAGGAAAACTATGATGCGGTTCTGTTTGATACCAGAATACAACTGAACTGATGTCAGATTGCTGAACAAGATAGCGACCTCCGCTTCTCCAGCCAAGATCCTGGATCGTCACTTTTAAATTCTTTTCAAAACGGATAGGGTCCATTATATGCCACCGGTACATTCCGAAACGTTGCATTACATTATAATGACCATCACCATCGATTACCTGGTGTAAGCCTGCATAGGCAGTTGAAAATTCTGTGTAGTCAGCAACATCAACACCAGCTGCATTTTTCTTTCTTGTATCAAAATCATAAGAGCCGCAAAAATAATCTTCAGTGCCGGTGCCATTGATCGTTGGGAATTTTGTATCACCATCCATAAAAAATTTTATTTCACCTTCACCCCACCAGCCATTATTATGTACGCCCCATGCCAGATAAGTTCCAACGTATTGTCCTTTGCCTTCAATATTATCAATGAGAGTGCAAATACCATCCTTTACCTGGTTACTTCTCCTGTATTGTGCATGAAAGTAAGCAGCGTCATCAGGAACAGTAGTCAGTGTATAATCAACCTGGAAATACAAAGTCATGTTGTCAACATTGATATTCGTCATTGTGATCTTACATTTTTTCCTGAAAGGCATTGCCCAATAGCAATTAAATGCGCTGCCGGGATTTATTGTAACCGCTAATGAATTAAGATGTGAATAGCCGCCCCAGCCTGCGCCAAAAAAATCTCCCACCGGAACTTCTACTGACGGTTCTTGCTCATCATCCCAATAAAAACGAAGAATAGAAAATCGCCAGTTGCCTGTTGGCGTCATCCAGATGTGTTGAATGGCGCCGGGCCCGGTGATCTCTGCCATCGTAAAAGTTTCGCCGGGTTTAATAACAATGAATGGATTTACTTTCCATCCCTGTCCAAGATCTCTTGCAGCATTTTTAGCACTTCCGTTTTCTAATGTGGCCATTCCACCTTTACCAGGTTCACCGGTTAAATTTTCAGGACTGATGGATCTGGTCTTTGCATCACTCAATCGGAAAAGATTTCCAAGATTCATATTAAGGCCATTGAATTTTTCCTGTTGTTGTGCTGACGCAATAGTGGAGATTAAAAAAATGCAGAGCAATGACTTTCTCATGTGGTTTAGTTTTTCGTTGATGAGAAAGTTAAGGAATAATCTTATGAGGATAAATGATTTTTAATTTAAAAATAAAAGAGGCTGGCTCTCACCAACCTCGTCCTTATTAATTATAAAACTTCTTATTTAAAAATTCTTGCAAAAAAATCTTTCATGTCATTCCAGGAGGCAGTATCAGCTGCAGCATTGTATTCAATTGGCATTTTAAACTTTCTTCCGATTTCAGTTGCATCCGGGTTGGTGAATGCATGTGTAGCACCGGGATATGATTTGAATGTGTAAGATTTGCCAATGGAGTCCAATTGTTTTTTAAACATCTCAACTTGATCTTTTGGAACAAATGAATCAGCATCGCCATGACAAACCAATATTTCTGCTTTTGTCAGATTCTTATCGGCCGGAGTGCCAACAAGACTTCCATGAAAACTTACAACACCATTTAATGGCTCGCCCATTCTTACAAGATTCAGAAGCATACCACCGCCAAAACAATAGCCAATACCTGCTATCTTACTCTGATCAACCTTTGGATTTTTTTTGAGCTCTTCCAAAGCAGCATCAAAATGTTTTTTTGCCATATCAGGATGCATATAGAATGGCATTGCCAGTGCCTGTGCGCCGGCGGGATCATTTCCCATCCGGCCATTGCCATACATATCAACTGCCATTGCGATATAGCCCATTTCAGCCAGCATTCTTGCACGGCGTTTTATATAGTCATTCAGGCCCCACCATTCATGCACAACTAAAACTGCCGGCCGTTTACCTTCAATGTTTTCATCATATACAACATAGCTTCCCATATTGAGGGTATCAATTTTATAACTTACTGTTTCTTCTTTTAGTTTGGGAGTTTTGGTCTCTGTTTTGGTTGTTTCTGATTTACCAGATTCCTTTTCGTCGCTATTACATGAACTTAAAAAAATAATACAGCTAAGAGTGCCGGCAGAAATAAGCGTTTGAAGTTTCATATCATTGGTTTTGTTGTGAGGAAAGAATATAAAGTTCATGAAATATTTTTTATGACCAAAGGATTTATTTGCCCATTTTAGTTTTCATAACTTCAAATCATGAAAGGACGATCCCGCATTTTATTATTTGTAGTAATTCTTGTTTCCTGTAACAGCGCTGTTGAAAGAAAAGAAAATGTAACTGCAAAAGTTAATAATACTACTATAGCATTTAGCCAATATGGTAAAGGA
>DASTZB010000318.1:0-5767 GCA_035764525.1 Chitinophagaceae bacterium
AAATACCAACCGGTGTGTACCATGTGTTTTTATCGCTGCTTCCTTTGGTTACCTGCTCAGTCCCGATATCAAAACCTGCTGTGAATCCAATTTTGTCATTGAACTGAAAAATAGCATATAGATTATGGTAAATTCTCCAAAGCCTTGCACTATCTGGTTTATCAGTTCCTAAAAAGGTACTGTAATTGAGTGTTGCCTTGTCCGAAGGTTTTATAAATACTTGTGTTCCCCAACTCATCAATGAATTACCATTTACTCTTGTAATGCGTTGCCACCCATTTAATGCCAATGCCATTAATGATATTTTTCCATTATCAGTTGTGTAGGAAAGTTTTGCACCGCTTTCATAGTAAGGAGAATTTTCTGCCATCATGCTTCTGGTAAGGCTCCAGCAACTGGGAGAATGTGCGCTTTCAAAACCGATATGAGAAGAAAAAATGCCGGCATCGATCCAAAGGTTTTTTGCTTTACAAATTTTGACACCAACATTGCCTTCATAGACATTTTTTAATACGCCTGGCTCAGCTACATAATTTGCATTCATGTATGTTCCGAATGCTATTGCAATATTAGCTCTGATTCTTTCTACATTATAAGTTCCTTTTACAAAGGCGAGGTTTACATTAAACTCATTATGCCGGTTATGGCTATACAAAAAAGATGGGCGATTATTATCAGCCGGTTTATTAAAATCATAACTATAATAAGCTTCTGCATAACCAGTAAAACTTAAAGGGCTTGAAATTTGAGGTTTGATATTTGCGGTCGTGTCCTGAGCGATAATCTGTATACTTGTCATCAATGCTACTCCAAATAAAATCTTTTTCATTTTATTTTTTTTAAAATCCTTTTCATTTTAAATTATCCGAGCGATATCCGCAGCATGCCAATAATTCGTACCAGGAGCCTTGTTCTTCATCGTCTTTTATAAGAATATTTCCAGTCATTTGTCAGGTTTTACTCATGAATCGATAACCCACTCCTGATTCAGTCAGGAGGTATTCAGGTCTGTTTGGATCATCTTCAATTTTTTTTCTTACTTGTGCTATAAAAACTCTCAGGTATTGGGATTGATTTATAAATCCCGGCCCCCAAATGGCTCTTAAAAGATATTGATGAGTTAATACTTTCCCTTCATTTTTTATCAATATTGATAGCAAATTATATTCAGTTGAAGTCAACTTGATCAATTGATTATTTTTTTTGACCGTTCTTGCTGCAAGATCTATCTGTAAATCCTGGAAGTTAAGAGTTGTATCTACCTCTTCCGAAATTGAATCACGCAAAGCTGAACGGATACGGGCCAACAACTCACCTGTTCGGAATGGTTTCGATAAATAATCATTTGCCCCATTATCAAGTGCTTTTATTATATCTTCTTCGTTTTTCTGCACCGAAAGGATGATAACAGGATTCGTGTACCATTGTCTCAGTTTTTGTAAAACAATATGTCCATTTTCATCTGGCAAACCTAAATCTAAAAGAATTAATTCCGGAGGATGATTAGCTGCCATTATCAATCCTTCTTTTGCAGATACAGCAGATTTTGACAGATAGCCATTGGTTTGCAATGTGATCTCTAACATCTTTCTTATCTGGGGTTCATCATCAATGATCAATATCTCTGCCTTACTCATATATCTGCAACTTTAATAAAAGACGTTTTTACCGGGATCGAAATCACAAACCTTGACCCACGTGAATTTGTTCTTTCAAGTTCTACATTGCCTGACATAGCTTCTGTAAAACCTTTTACGATAGAAAGGCCCAAACCCGAGCTTGATGCTTTCAGGTCTTTGGATCGGGAAAATTTATCAAAAACATCCTTTATCTCAACACCAGCAAAGCCACTACCAGTATCTTCTATGGTAATGTTCAGGATATCTACAGGACAAGTGACAGTAATATCAATCCTTGAATTTGATCCTGTATGAATGGCTGCATTGTTCAGCAAATTATAAATTACCTGGTCAAGCATTCCCTTATCTAAGCTACAAAGCGGCAGGTTTTGATTAATACTGATATGTATTTTTCTTCCCGGATTATTTTCTTCAACCCGTTTTACAACATCGTAGACCAGTTCAATTACATCACACCAGTCATTTTTAGGTTTGATATGCCCTGATTCAAGGCGGGAAATATTCAGCAGGTTTTCTACTTGCTGATTTAATCTCAATGAAGCTTTGGATATCTCCTCGATCAATTGCTCCCGATTTTCTTTTGTAAGATGATTGTTTGCCTGGAGGTTATCCGTTGCCCCGATAATAGCAGCAATAGGTGTACGTAGTTCGTGTGATAAAGAATTAAGGATCGTATTATATAGTTTGACACTATTGGCTCTTTCTTCTTTTAACCTGGAGATCTTTTCAACCTGCCTTATTTTATAAGTAAGCACGGCGTTGATCATTGCAATAAAAAAATACATTACCAGGAGAATGGTATCCTCTGTAGTATAAACATGAATGGTAAATCTTGGAGGAATAAAAAAGAAGTTCCATATAAAGGCGCTGAGTGCGGCCGCCAATAAAACAGGTAAAATATCAAACGTTATCGCTAATAATGAAACTGTAAACAATAAGATCAATGCAACAACTCTATAACCGACAAGCCCGGATAAACCAAAGCATACAGACGATACCAAAACAATTATTCCGATACTAAAAAGATACTGCTTGTTTCTATCACGCCGTTTTAAGAAAAAGTTCTTCATGAAGGAGTTCTTCCGGCAAATTTACCTTCTTATTGTTTGACAGAGTTGAATGGGTTATAAAACACATAAAGATTTTATAAAGATTTTCGGCAAAATTTAGTGTTACTAATTGTCCATTCTACTTTTGGTCGCCAAATCTTAACCCGAATGTCCTCCCATAATCGTGTAACCCTTGCAGGTCTTTTAATCGCTCTCGGAATTATCTACGGGGATATAGGAACTTCACCGCTTTACGTTTTAAATGCAATTGTAAGTGGTAAGACGATATCAGCGGAGTTAATTATTGGTGTGCTTTCCCTTATAATCTGGACGCTTACCTTACAAACAACTATAAAATATGTGATCCTAACCTTGCGTGCGGATAACAGAGGGGAAGGAGGAATTTTTTCGCTGTTTGCGTTAGTGAGGCGAACAAAAAAATGGCTTGTAATACCAGCAATGATAGGTGGAGCAGCTTTACTTGCCGATGGGATGATTACCCCACCAATTTCTGTTACATCTGCTATAGAAGGTTTGAAACAAGTACCGGCATTTCATGATATAACCCAATGGACCGTTATTTATATCGTTATAGGAATACTAACCCTATTATTTTTCGTTCAACAATTTGGAACATCATTTATCGGACGTTCTTTCGGACCCGTGATGGCGGTTTGGTTTTCGATGCTTGCCATATTAGGAATTATTCATCTAGTAGATGATCTATCAATATTAAAAGCATTCAATCCTTATTACGGAATTAAATTGTTGAGTACGTATCCGCAAGGATTTTATATTCTTGGCGGAGTGTTTTTATGTACTACTGGCGCTGAAGCTTTATATTCTGATCTTGGACATTGTGGTAAATGGAATATCAGGTATTCGTGGATCTTTGTTAAGACTTGTTTGATCCTGAACTATCTTGGACAAGGTGCATGGCTTTTAAAAAATTATCCGGGTAAATTGATCAGCTCAGAAATGATCGAAGGGGGCTTTAATCCTTTTTATGGAGTGATGCCGCAGTGGTTCCTTTATTTCGGTATTGCCATCGCCACTGCAGCAACCATTATAGCAAGCCAGGCTCTTATTTCAGGTTCCTTTACGCTTGTGAGTGAAGCAATGCGTTTGAACTTATGGCCAAAACTGAGAATCAATTATCCCACGGAAGCTAAAGGACAACTTTATGTCCCCGCTGTAAATTTCTTACTCTTCTTCGGATGTATCGGTATCGTTCTTTTCTTTCAGAAAGCATCTAATATGGAGGCGGCATATGGATTAGCGATCACTGTAACGATGATCGCTACTTCAATTCTCTTTGCAAACTATTTAATTATCCAGCGAACCAGGTCATTATTAATTTATCTCTACCTCGCCGTCTATTTAACTATTGAGCTGAGTTTTTTGTATGCCAACATGGATAAGTTTCCGCATGGAGGATACGTGACTCTTATTGTTGGAAGTCTTTTATTCCTCGTGATGTATGCCTGGTTTAGAGCAAGAAAGATCAAAAACCGATATCTTGAATTCGTTCGGCTTGATCATTATATTCCAAAGATCCAGGAATTGAGTAATGATAAAAGTGTGCCTAAGTATGCAACCCATTTAGTATATCTCACAAGTGCAGATAACCCAAAAGAAATAGAGCATAAGGTCATTTATTCTTTATTAGATAAAAAGCCAAAGAGAGCGGATATTTATTGGCTGATACATGTAGACACACTCGACGATCCTTATACTGCTGAATATATGGTAAGTCACATTATTCCCAATGATATAATTCGTGTTGAGTTTCGTTTAGGATTCAGAGTACAACCTCGTATTAATCTGATGTTTAAAAAAGTTGTTGAAGACCTGGTCGCCAACCGGGAAGTAAATGTGCTAAGCCGGTATGATAGCCTGCAACGAGATAATATAGTCGGCGATTTTCAATTTCTCGTGATGGAAAAATATTTAAGCGATGATAATGAATTGCCTCTTTGGGAACGTATAGTTATGAAATTTTATTTTTGGCTTAAAGAGATTTCTCTCTCTGAGGAAAAGGGTTTCGGATTAGATACGAGTAACGTAATAATTGAAAAATTCCCGCTGGTCGTTTCTCCGATAAGATATCCACGAATGAAAAGAGTGGACTGAACTCGCATTTTCGACTTGTTAACACTCATATATATCTCTTTAGAATTTTTTGTCAGGTTAAAAACTTATTCAGTATTTTAATCGAATGAAACCAACGAGCATCCGGAGTGTGATCCTTGCTTCTTCTGTCGGCACACTCATTGAATGGTATGATTTTTATATTTTCGGAAGCCTTGCCACTGTTATTGCCACCCAGTTTTTTCCAAAGACAAATCCAACTGCTGCGTTGCTTTCAACATTAGCAACTTTTGCAGCAGGGTTTATTGTTCGTCCGTTTGGAGCATTGGTTTTCGGAAGATTAGGTGATCTGATAGGTCGCAAATACACTTTTATGCTTACACTCATTATCATGGGTGGTTCCACATTTGCGATCGGCCTTATTCCGTCTTATGAAAGCATTGGCGTATTTGCGCCTATTTTGATTCTTCTTTTAAGATTGTTGCAGGGATTAGCATTAGGTGGCGAATATGGCGGAGCCGCAACTTATGTTGCCGAACATTCGCCTGCAGATCGCAGAGGTTATTTCACTTCATGGATACAAACAACAGCAACCCTTGGTTTATTCTTATCTCTCGGAATTATTTTAATAACACGACATAGTCTTGATGGAGATATGTCAAAGTCAATTGCCAAGTTCAATGACTGGGGCTGGCGTATTCCATTTCTTGTATCCATTGTCCTCGTAGCCATTTCCATTTATATACGACTAAAAATGAAAGAGTCTCCTTTGTTTTCGAAATTGAAAGACGAAGGAAAAACATCAGTCAATCCACTAAAAGAAAGTTTTGCGCATAAGGGAAATTTGAAGATGGTGTTGCTTGCTTTATTCGGAGCAACGATGGGACAAGGTGTTGTCTGGTACACCGGTCAATTTTATGCGCAATCATTTATTGAAAACGTTTGCAAAATAGACTTTGAACAATCCCGTACAATTCTGATCTGGGC
>DASTZB010000319.1:0-3059 GCA_035764525.1 Chitinophagaceae bacterium
AGCTATCGTGTATATCATCCAAAACCTTTTTTTGTTCAGGTGTCAGTTGAAACGCTGTAGCACGACTGATCGTCCTTACCGGCAATCCTCTTTTTTGCAAAAAATATTTTGCACTCATCGGGTATGCAATATGGATCAACGGATCCACCCTTGTTAGTTCAGATTGCAGCCACGAAACTTCTTTTTGTTTAGTTGGATCATTTGCATTCTCCGTCATCCAAACCATGATCTCGGGATAAAAATTTCCTGAAATAGACGACATACCTTTTGCGCCTTGTTGTAAACTGAACATTGCATTGGGCGTATGTGCATCATAGAATTCAAGTTTGCTATCTGCTTCTTTTAAAATATCAAGTTTCGCTTTTACATTTTCATGAGTGATCGACGTATCCTTATGATAAACCATGCGATCAGCTGATAATATTTTTTTGAAGACATCTGCGCCAATAATCCTTTTATAGGGCGCCGGACATTCATACATACCAAGAGGAATATTACCGGTCAGCCGAAACATGTTATCAACATTGTGAAGCAATACATCATCATCTTCATCCACTTTCGCAAAATGACCAGTGATCATGATCACAGCATCTACGCCTGTATTATAGATTCTTTTTGTAAACTCAGCCTTATCTTCAATTGTCAATCCAAATGAACCCGTGGCAACGATCGGCACACGACCATTTACATACTCAACAATATGTTTTGTCAGTTCCAGTCGTTCATCTTCGGTGATACTGAACATTTCACTGCTGAGACAATTGGCAAAAAAACCTTTCACTCCTGCGGCGAGATAAAAATCGATCAATACACCCACCACGTCAAGGTCAACCTTTGCTTTCAGGTTGAAAGGGGTGATCATTACCGGCACAAACTTCTTGTCAGACATAAAAGCACTCTTATTTGAAGGTATAAATGTTCAATGTTTTGCCATCTTTAACAATGCAGAATTTCACTATTATACTGTAAAATTTTACTGTTTCAGGCCCGGACAGGTGTAGTTTTCTTAACTCTGAGCTTTGTCAATATTAACCCCACCAAAAAAATTGTCAGTGTTCCTACCACGATGATCATATTCTTATGCATCGGGTTTCTTAAAAATGCATATTCGCCATTTAACCTATCGGAAAACGTCATCCATAGAATAACAATAACACCAAGAATAGTTGCAGTCAACGCTTCCGCGTTTCTGGTTTGACGACTAATTAAGCCCAGTAAAAACAAACCCAACATTCCGCCGGCAAAAATTCCTGATAGCTCCCACCATATATCCAATAAACTCTTCGCTCCTATCATCGCGAGGCCGGTTCCTAAACCAATCAATCCAAAAACAACAGTCGCAAAATGCAGAATATATAATTGTTGTTTATCATTTATACCCGGTTTAAAATATTTTTTATAAATATCCATCGTGAAGACAGTGGCAGATGCATTCATGTTGGAACTGATCGTACTCATGGCTGCAGACAATAAAGCTGATACAATCAATCCCACCAAACCTGTTGGTACTTTTGTTACCATAAAATGTGGTAATACTTTATCTCCGTAATCAGCAGGAGATAATGAATTTGACAGAACATTAACCTGATGTGGCGCAAAGGCAGCTCCTAATTTTTCAGCAGCTACATTAAATTTAACCGGCTCAATCAGTTCGGGGTGGACATTATAATATGCATACAATGATGTACCAATAATAAAAAACAATAAAGACGCCGGCACATACATTGCCACACATAACCAAACCGATTTGCCCGCTTGTTTGGCTGATCGGGCAGTATGATAACGCTGAATATAATTCTGGTCCATCCCGAAATTATTCAGGTTGATAAAAAAACCATATAACAAAACCACCCAGAAAGTAGATTCAGTAAAATTCAGTGAATAACTACCAAGACTTATTTTATTATCAGCTGTTGCGATCTCGATCACCTTAGAAAATCCACCGGGAATTTCTTTGATTACTAAAAACAAGATCAGCAAGGCACCTAATGTTTTAATGATACCCTGTGCCACTTCCGTCCATATTACAGCTTCCATTCCACCCAGCACAGTATAGATGATGATACAAATTCCCATAACGACCATAATGGATGACATGGAGAATCCTGTCAATGCCTGCAGGCTTAATGCGATGCCGAAAAAGATGGTGCCCATTCTTGCAAACTGTGTGAATAAAAAGCATATCACCGCATAAGTTCTTGCCCATGTACCGAATCTTTTTTCTAAATGTGTATAGGCCGATATCTCACCGGTGCTTCTGTAAAACGGAACAAAATATTTTGATGCGACCCATGCGGCCAGCGGCATTGAGATACTGAACACAAATGCATTCCAATTACTACCAAATGCTTTACCCGGCACACCCAAAAAAGTATTGCTGCTTAAAAAAGTTGCATAGATGGAAAGACCGAGTGCCCACCCGGGAATTTTTCCCGATGCACTCGTAAACTGAACGCTGTTTTTATTTCGCTTTGAAAAATAAAAACCAACCGCCACCATCGCCAGCAGGTAAACGATAATAATTGTGATGTCAAAAAGTGGCAGGTTGCTCATCGTTATTTGAAGAAGTATGATTTTTATTTACCCAACTTATATCACAACTATCCTCGCCTGTTGCGTCGCATTCTTGTACTGCAACAATTCTATTCGGCACAAATCAATCACTCTTTATTCTTATCGTTAATTACTTTGTTCAAAAATATTGAACCCCTACGGGGTTCTTTAAGAAACTCTTTCATTTAATCCCCGGGTTGAAACCCGGGGCTACCCACATTTTGTCCCTACGGGACAAAAATTCTTGCATTAATTTAAGGTATCTACAAACTAAGTCACCCCTTTAGGGGGACAGGGGGTTCAATCATCCGAAGTCTTACCCACTACTTTCAACCCTCCCGGCCATTGCTTATTAATAATTCGTTCGCCCTTTAATTTCTTCGGGTCAATTTTTACATACTTTATTCTTTGTCTTCTCCATGTATAAACAATATGCACCATTCCATCTTTTGTTTGTATTACAGAAGGATAAGAATACTGACTAACAGGCGAATCTTCAAGAATAA
>DASTZB010000320.1:0-12036 GCA_035764525.1 Chitinophagaceae bacterium
GTTTGGGTTTTGAGGATTGATATCCAACTCTACAGCACCTGTTGTATCATCAATATATAAAGTTTGTTTCCATGTTTTGCCGCCATCAGTTGTTTTGTAAACGCCTCTTTCTTTATTAGGAGAATATAAATGACCGAGCACTGCTACCCAGGCTATATTATTATCTGTTGGGTGTAATTGAACTTTTCCAATATGCTGTGAATCGGGCAAACCAAGATATTCCCAGGTCTTGCCGCCATCATTACTTTTATAAACACCGATCCCCGCATAGGATGAACGGCTGCTATTTACTTCGCCAGTTCCGACCCAGATGGTTTTTGTTTTCCAATTAACAGCAATGTCGCCGATCGAAATTATATCTACCGAATCAAAAATTGGTTGAAATGAAAGACCATTATTTTTTGTATACCACAATCCGCCGGATGCATAAGCAACATAGAATTCTGTTGGATCATCAGGGTTTGCTTCGATATCACAAACTCTTCCACTCATTGTTACGGGTCCGATATTGCGAAAGTTTATATCATTCAATACTGATCTTTTTTCAAGATCTTTTCGCTGTTGTACCGCCTTCATTCTGTCTTCTGCAGAGGTCGGAGCGACTTGTGCGAATGTAATAATGTGCCAATTTGCTAATATGCCAATGATAAGCAGGAGTTTAGCCTTATTTCTGATGTGCCTAAATTTTAACAGGTGAAACATAAACGCAGTCGTTTTTCGTTATTAATTTTGGTAGTGAATTACCCATTAAGGAATTTCAAACTTACTAAACAATGCGTTATATCCTATTTATTATTCTTTTGATTTCCATCAACGGTTTTTCGCAATGCAAAACTTATAAGATCGGCGTAAAAGGAGATACGCTGAATTGTGTGGACATGAAAGGAATGAAACAAGGGCGTTGGGTGAATGAATTGCCGCCTCTTCGTGGTGAAAAAGGTTATGAAGAACAAGGTGTTTATATCAATGATAAAAAAGAAGGGCAATGGCAACAGTTTACATTGGATGGCGACTTGCTGGCCATAGAAAATTATCGCTGGGGAAATAAGAATGGACGGTGCATGTATTATAATCCATTTGGACAACCAGTACGTGAAGAAAGCTGGAAGGCGGTTAACCCCGACAACCCTTATGACACAGTTGATATTTATGGGTTGAATGATCCTACTAAAGTTGTCCGGAAAGAAGTTATTAAACTAGATGGCCATACTCTTCGTCATGGCACCTGGAAATTTTTTGATCCTGATCTTGGAACTGTTGTTAAAACAGAACAATATAAACTTGATAAACTAACTGTTGCCGGTTCTGTGGAAGATGAACTAGCACCAATTGATATAAGTACTGGTTCAACTACAAAATCAAAATCTGATTCTACCGGTAAAAAAACAACCGCAAAACCACAAGCCGTTCTTGATTACGAAAAAAAGAATGCGGGCAAAAAGAAAGTGAAAACAAGAGACGGGCAGACCGGATATTAAAAGTCCAAATTGAAAACATAAAAGTAAAAGCCATTTCAATTGAAATGGCTTTTACAATAGATATTATGAAAAAATCAATCTAAGTTCCCCCTTTAGGGGGACAGGGGGTTAAAACGCTTTCTTCTTCTCCTCCGCTTTCTGCATCGGGTTATTTGGTTGAGGCTGATTTCTTCCGCCTTGCTGTGTTGCTTTAAACACCTGGAATTTTGTTTGCACTATTTCCTTTGGCCAAGTGTTATTGCTTTCATCAATATCTGCTGTTTCTCTCATCGGGTCAAGTTTCACTTCAGCAACTTCTTTATCTTTTACAAAAACTTTTGTAACTCCTTTTTCATTCTTCCGCCACACCTGTGCAGGAATTTTTTCATATTCCTTTGTTCCGTCTTTGTATGTCCATTCAAGAATGATCGGCATTACTAAACCACCTTTGTTGGTAAAACTGATTTCATAAAAGTTTTTATCAGCGATCTTTGCTTTTGTTTCATCATCCATTGGCGGCGTTCCTGTTTTTGTTTCAAGGGGATAAGAAGCAGTATCATATTTTTCAATTCCCCTGGAATAACGCCAGTAAAAATCACGCAATGAAGTATCAACATCTGTTTGAAAAGAAATGTTTTGATCTTCGCGGTTCCTGACTTTTGAAATATCATCAAATCGTGGTGTTCTTGGCTGCTCCAGTTTTCTGTAAACAACTGTATCTTTTTGATTTCCGCCCATCACAAACTCAGGTTTGAAATATTTTACAGAATCAATTGAAATATCAGTGGCATCAGTGCCATAAAACCAACCACGCCAGAACCAATCAAGGTCTTCGCCGCTTGCATCTTCCATACTGCGGAAGAAATCGGCCGGTGTTGGATGTTTGAATGCCCAGCGTTTTGCATATTCTTTAAAAGCATAGTCAAAAAGCTCACGGCCCATGACCGTTTCTCTTAATACATGAAGTGCAGTCGCCGTTTTTATATATTGGTTAGTAAAAAACTGGTTGATATTCTCTGAATTAGTCATGATAGGCTCCAGTTGATCTTTTGGCAACTTCATATAATCAGCAGTGATATATGCTTTGCCCCATGCAGGATATTTATTATCCCAAAGCTCTTCCGCTACTGTTTGCACAAAAGTGTTCAATCCTTCATCAAGCCATGTCCACTGGCGTTCATCACTATTAATGATCATTGGGAAAAAATTATGACCTACTTCATGTATCGTAACGGTTATGCAATTATTCTTGGCGCCTTCAGTATATGTTCCATCCGGTTGTGCACGACCGGGATTAAAGCATATCATCGGGTATTCCATTCCATTAGCTGCCTCCACGCCTTGTGCAACCGGGTAGGGATAAGGAATAGAGAATTTTGAATAAGTTTTTATTGCATGTGCAACCGCTTTTGTTGAATAACGACGATAGATCGGGTAAGCTTCTTTACCATAATAACTCATGCACATTACTCTTCTGCCTTCAATTGTTGCCGGCATCGCATCCCAAACAAATTTTGGACTGCTTCCCCAGGCAAAGTCTCTCACATTATCAGCTTTAAAAATGTAAGTTTTCTTGCGAGGCGTAGCCGAAGCAATCTGTTTCGGATTTCTTAACTCACTTGTCTTTGCATCCTCAAGTGTTACTATTTCCATCACATCTTTTCCTGTTTGTGCTTTTTGCCAACGAGCCAATTGTACCGGTGATAAAACCTGTGCATAGTTTTGACATTCCCCGGTAGCGCCAACGACATGATCGGCAGGTACTGTCATTTGGACTCTGAAATTTCCAAATGTCAAAGCAAACTCGCCACGACCAGTGAACTGATGGTTTTGCCAACCCTGGAAGTCACTATACACACAAAGACGCGGATACCATTGCGTCATTGTAAAAATGTAATTGCCATTATCAGGAAAATATTCATAACCCCCGCGACCACCTTGCACCATCCGATCTGATATATGATAGTTCCAGTCGATCTTCATTGTGATTTTTTGACCTGGTTTTAATGGAGTTGCAAGATCAACTCTCATCATTGTTTTATTGATAAGATATTTTATTGGCAAGCCTGAGGCATCCGTGAGTTTTAGAATGTTTAATCCGAAAACATTTGGCTTTGTTGATTCGATCATTCCTTTGGCATCGTCGGAACTAATCTTATTTGACATTGAGCTTCCTTCCTGATAACCTGCGTTATTTTTTGAACTATGTTCATTCTCATCCAGCTGAAACCATAAATAAGGAAGCACATCAGGAGAATTATTATAATAAGTAATTGTTTCGCCACCCGTGAGTTTTAAATTCTTTTCATCCAGTTCACATTTAATATCATAGTCACAGCGCTGCTGCCAATACTTTGGTCCCGGTGCACCACTTGCTGTTCTATATTCATTACCAGTTGGTAAAATATTTCCAAGCTGTTCAAATTTATTTCCATGATTGGAAGCTGCATTATTTTTTGTATCCTGGGCAGAAAGAAAGCTGATAGCAATTAGCTGAAAGCAACAAACGAAGAATATCTTTTTCATGTGATTAGTTTTAGCCGAATTAAAATTAAATGATTAACCTGTTCAAATAATTACCGTCAATAAAAAAAACCATCTTGATTATATCAGGATGGTTTCTGATTTAGTTCACTAAGCCCCTTTAGGGGTTTGGAGTTGTGTTAAAATGCTTTTTTCTTCTCTGCCGCATTTTGCATCGGGTTCTTTGTACCCGCAGGTGCAAAAGGATTGCCCTGCTGTTTGAAAACAGTAAACTTTGACGGCTCAGTTATATTATTTGGCCATTTGTTATTTGACTCATCAATATCTGCAGTCTCTCTCATCGGATCAAGTTTTATACCTGTTACTTGTTTATCTTTTATAAACACTTTGGTCAATCCTTTTTCATTTTTTCTCCAGACCTGTGCAGGAATTTTTTCCACTTCTTTTGTTCCATCAGCATAGGTCCATTCTATAATGATCGGCATAATAAGACCGCCCTTGTTTGAGAACTTCAACTCATAAAAATGTTTGTTCTGCAGTTTTTCTTTTGTTGCTTCATCAATAGGAGGGTTGCCGGTCGTGCTACTAACGGTATAGCTGGCAGAATCATAAGGTTCCATTCCTCTGGCGTATCTCCAATAAAAATCACGAAGTGATGTATCTGCATCAGTTTGGAAAGTAATGTTCTTATCTTCTTTGTTGCGGATCTTTGAAACATCTTCAAATGCATTTACTAAAGGCTTTTGAACTTTTCTTAAAAATGCAGTGTCCTTAACCGGAGTTACCGCAAAATCAGGTTTGAAATATTTAACTGTATCTAAAGAAATATCACAAGCATCGGTGCCATAGAACCATCCTCTCCAGAACCAGTCAAGATCTTCGCCGCTTGCATCTTCCATTGTACGGAAAAGATCAGCAGGCTCAGGATGTTTGAAAGCCCAACGTCTTGCATATTCTTTGAATGCATAATCGAACAGTTCACGACCCATAATAGTCTCACGAAGAATATTCATACCTGTTGCCGGTTTTGAATAAGCATTCGGGCCAAAGCCAATGATGTTTTCAGAGTTACTCATGATCGGCTCCAACTGATCTTTCGGCAACTTCATATAATCGGTGATTGTGTAAGCGGGTCCGCGGTTTACAGGAAATTTATTATCCCATAACTCTTCAGTCAGGTATTCGCAAAATGTGTTTAACCCTTCATCCATCCAGCTCCATTGACGTTCGTCACTGTTGATGATCATTGGGAAAAAGTTGTGACCCACTTCATGAATTACAACTCCCAGCATACCATTCTTTGTGCCTTCACTGTAAGTGCCATCTTTTTCTGTACGACCAAAGTTGAAACAGATCATTGGATACTCCATACCATTGCTTGCTTCCACGCTTTGTGCAACAGGGTAGGGGTAAGGGATCGTGAATTTGGAATATGTTTTAATTGTATGTGCAACTGCTTTTGTTGAAAACTTACGATACAAACCATAAGCTTCTTTTCCATAATAGCTCATAGCCATTACTTTTTTTCCTTCCACATATGCAGGCATTGCATCCCAAACAAATTTCGGACTGCTGCCCCATGCAAAGTCACGAACATTATCTGCTTTAAAGATCCATGTCTTCTTGCGAGGCGAAGCCGAAGCAATCTCAGTCGGATTTCTTTTTTCTGCAGCCTTCGCTTCATCAAGTGTAACTATCTCTATAACATCCTTTGCAGTTTGTGCTTTTTGCCAGCGGGCCATTTGTGCAGGAGATAATACCTGGGCATAATTC
Organism: Chitinophagaceae bacterium; assembly: GCA_035764525.1. Taxonomy (GTDB): domain Bacteria; phylum Bacteroidota; class Bacteroidia; order Chitinophagales; family Chitinophagaceae; genus VBAS01. The sequence goes on from DASTZB010000320.1 coordinate 5,715, forward strand.
TGACATTCACCTGTGGCGCCGATGACATGATTAGCAGGCACTGTCATTTGCACCTTAAAGTTTCCGAATGTCAACGCAAATTCCCCACGTCCTGTGAACTGGTGATTCTGCCAACCCTGGAAATCACTGTACACACAAAGACGAGGATACCATTGTGTCATTGTAAACAGATAATTGCCATCTTCTGGAAAAAATTCATAACCACCACGACCACCTTGTTTCTGGCGATTCGAAATATTATAATTCCAATCAATAGTGAAAACAAACTTTTGTCCCGGCTTTAATACAGTTGGCAATTCAACTCTCATCATTGTTTTATTGACAGTGTACTTCAAAGCCTTGCCCGTAGCGTCAACCATTCTTGTGATCTTATCACCAAAATCATTTGGCACAGCTGCATCTATTGTCCTTTCAATATTAGCAGAATTTGCTCTTGGAGCCAACGTACTCCCATCCTGGTAGTTCGCATTGTTTGATGAGCTATGTTGATTCTCATCCATCTGCAGCCACAGGTAAGTAAGCTGGTTAGGAGAATTATTATAGTAAGTAATAACCTCGCTACCTGTTAGCTTCAATTTTTTTTCATCGAGTTCGCATTTGATATCATAGTCGCAGCGCTGCTGCCAGTACTTTGGACCCGGAGCACCGCTGGCGGTACGATATTCATTTGGTGTTGGCAATATTGTGCCCAACTGCTCAAACTTATTCCCATGATTACTATTGGGATTGTTTTGTGTGTTTTGTGCAATAAGAAAACTGCAGGCTATTAACTGCAGGCTGCACACGATCAGAAATTTTTTCATGTGATGTTTTTTGTTTTTTATTTTACAGAGTTTAGTAGTTCTATTTAGCTTTTCTTGCGTCGCACTTTTGTACGTTCAGTAATTCTATTCAGCAAGTGAAACGTGAAATGTCAAACGTCACTTCCTCTTTCACATTTCACTTTTCACGTTTGACGACAAAGAACTTTCGCTTACCAGGGAATTCTCTCCAACGCCATCTTCAAAGCCAATCCGAAAATTCCGGCGGACGCAAATATCACCCAATCTCTTCTATTTACTTTAAACAACATTACAAGAATGGTTGAGAACAAAAGTATGGTCAGTACTACAGCAATTTGTCCAACTTCCAACCCAACATTAAATCCAAATAATCCCCATCCGATCGACTGATCTGAAGCAAGCATGAAACGAATGCTGTTTGCAAATCCCATTCCGTGTACTAATCCAAAGAACAAAGCCAAAAAATAATTTATACGTACAGATCTTGGCGTAAAACTTTTTTGAAAGAGGTTGATGATGGCTGTAAAAACGATGGTGCAGGGAATTAGAAATTCAACCCATTTTGATGAAAACCTGATTATATCAAATACACTTAATGCCAATGTGATGCTGTGCCCGATGGTGAAGGCCGTTACTAAGATCAATACCTGCTTCCAGTCCTTTAATAAATAAATAGCTGCCAGTGCCAAAATAAACAGCTGGTGATCCAATGCTCCGATACTTATTATATGTTCCCAGCCGAGTTTGAAATAAAAACCGAAATCGCTCATAAATATTTGAAAGCTTTCTTCGAACCCTTGTCCTATTTTTAACGTCTCAAATGAATCGGGCAACAAAATAAGCCGGACTTTTGTAAACAAAAAAACTATTGTTTTAATGGCTTCATCATTCTATAAATGGTTGCTTATCCCATTATTGGGAGTTGTATTGTCATCTGCAGGTCTTCCGGCGTCTCATCCTTTTCATGTAAGTGTGGTGGAAATCAACCACAACGCAACTGATAAGACCCTTGAGATCAGCTGCAAAATTTTCACCGATGATTTTGAAAAAGTGCTGGCACAGAATTATAAAACAAAGGTTGACCTTACCAATCCGCCTGACAGAAAAGCAATGGATTCAGTGGTAAAGAAATATATCCTTTCCCACATTTCAGTTTCGGTTGACGGAAAACCGGGAACACTTTCTTATCTCGGTTTTGAGAAAGAGAATGAAGCTGTTTTCAGTTATGTGCAGGTTGATAATATTCCATCCGTAAAAAAAGTTGAATTAACCGATAAGCTGATGCATGATATGTTTACGGACCAGGTTAATATTATACATGTGATCGTTAAAGGTGAAAGAAAAAGTACAAAGCTCGATTTTCCTGCGGTGGCGGCTAAGATCGAGTTTTAATCTTTATAGCCTATATAATGAGCCACATTCATTTTTTCAACTGGTCTTAATTCAAGAAAATCTTTGTTGGGTTTTATTATTTCAAATCTATAAGTTTATTTTGGGCCCAATCGTTGCGTTATTCTTTAATGATGAGCATAAGTGGGATAGATTCGGGACAGCATTCCACACTGCAATTTATGTTTGGTTATTATTACTAATTATAGTTGCTGCTGCAGGCGGTGTTGTCTATTAACTTTCTATGAGACTTTTTCAAATTTGTGTTGTTGGTGCGATGAACTCAACTCGCAATTTTATAAAACGCGAACACTAACAGCGGCGTAAAACATTTGTTTTATAAGGGCTAAATATTTCAGCTGATTAAAATTATTATCTAGTATCTTACCAGGCTGTCAAGGCTTTCTTTCCGGACATAACTTGTACGAGCAAATCCATAATGTTTATAATGATAATTTCTTTTAATTGTCATGCTGTTACTCTTTAATGACAGAATTGCAATAGTGTCCTGGTATGCATTATAAACTATTGGTTCAATAGTGAAACTACTAGCAGTCGGAGAATATGATTCTCTGTTTATCCCAGCCGGGAAAGATAAAAAGATAGAGTTCCCGGAAACATTATACTGAACTGTGTCCCGATATAACCTTCCAGCTTGTGCTATACCCCAGGAACCCTGAAATGAATAAAGAGTGCCATTGCTCTTAAATTTCAGATAGTCATATGTTGTATCCATATTATAAAATGTTCCGGTATTCGGCATAAATGGCCATGGTTGTGTCATAGTTCCGGGAAGGGCAAAGTATTCTGTGTCACAACGAACTGATTTAGCATATTTCCAATTACCTTCAATCAATAATTGTGTAGATAACACTATTTTAAAGTTGCTGATCCAGGTTGCAGTTTGTCCATTGGTAGTAACAGTTATTATATAGTCATTTGGTAAGCCGGCAGGAACTTCAACTGCCAATTTATTTACAGTTGCGGTGATTACCCTTGCGGACAAGCTGCCGAATTTTACAACATTTTCAGCTATTACAGCACTAAAATTGCTACCATCAATGATAACTGTCCCACCAACACTATCTCTTGCAGGTGTGATAGTAGTAATTGAAGGGGTGACTGGATTCGGAGTCTCAGTTTTACTACTACATGACGGCAGGAAATAAGCAATTAGTAATGCCGACACTAAGAATAATTTTATTTTCATTTTTATATGACAAATTTAGAGTTTCAATTGCATTTCGCCCAATGTCCAGGGCTTTATGCTGTTGGGATATTTACTTCCGTCTGCCGACAGCCGCTGTTAAATTCATAATTAAAAATTCATTGTTTTTACTAAAGTTCAAAGGTGCCGGTCAAGCCGAAACTGAAGACTGGCTTTGCTTTTAGCTGAAGATTGTTGGTCAAGCCCCAATAGCATAAAACACAGTGTTGCCTGTTTTTTTGGTCAACTTACAAAGTCAAAGTCGTCCGCAACTATGTAAAAATTGTCCATAAACATAACCTTTGCTTTTCCGGTTTCCGAAACATGTTTTTCTCCGTCCCAAAAGGTTGGAACTCTGTCACCAATGATTGAATAATTCATGTTATGTTTTGTTAAAACGTCTGCATACATAATCATTAATTTATTGGGGCCAGTTGCTAAAAGTCCATTTTTTGATTTTAATAGATGGTCAAGGCTGTCGGATTGATTAATTGTGTCTTCAAAGTCTATCAATCCTTCAAAACAAATATTATGCGTCCTGTATAAATCTAAAAACAATTTATCTACGTCATTACAGTTGCCGTTAAAGTATAATTGTGATTGTTTGTCCGAAAATTGCCAGAGTACGGGATGATTGTCACTAATTGAAATTGATGAGGCAAAGTTTAATGAAATCTTACTCGTCCGGTATTGAATGACATTAACTGTCCAACGATATTCATAATTTTCTTCGTCGTTATAACCAAAGCCTGAAACCTTAATAATGAAATTGAGATTATTTGTTTCATAGTCAATCTTAGTTATCGAAATGGCGATGTCTTCAGGGTCATGTTCATTTAAAATATCTATCAATCTTTTTGGTAGCACGGAATTTCGTTTTAAAATAGCAGGCAACACATAAATTTATACCGTTATAAATAAAATTTCTAATAAATAGGAATCGAAAAAAATGATCAATTCAATCCATCTCCTGTCTTAATTCCTTACTAATATCAACAAGCACTTTATCGATCCTGTGGCCATCCATATCGATTATTTCAAATTTAAATCCTTTCCAATCGAACTTATCACCAGCATGGGGAATTCGTTCAAGTTCATGTAATATAAAACCGGCGAGAGTATCAAACTCATGTTCGCCTTCATTCATCCATTGTTCTTTATCAAAGCGGGAAAGAAAATCATAAAATGGAATTTGTGCATCCACTAAAAAGCTTCCATCTTCTCTTTCTGTTACTTCGTAGTCGATGATATCAGGCTGAGGAATATCGCCAACGATCGCTTCCAGTATATCATTTAAAGTGATCAGTCCCTGCATTGTTCCATATTCATCAACAATAAAGCACGAGTGCTGTTTGGTTTGTTTAAATTTTTCCAACAGTTGGTAGGCAGAATTGTTTTCGGGAACAAACATGGCAGGCTTCATCACATCCTTAAACTTGACCCTGTCATCAGTTACATACAAGTCTTTAATAGAAACAATGCCTTTTATATTATCAATTTCACCCTCGCAAATAGGGTAAACTGAGTGTGGTTCAGAAACAATCTTTTCTTTTATCTTTTCTTCATTGTCTTCCAGGTCGAACCAGATAATATCGCTGCGATGTGTCATCAGTGAAGTGATATTTCTATCACCCAAGTGAAAAACTCTTTCAATGATCTCTCTTTCTTCTTCTTCAATTGTTCCTGCTTCTGTTCCTTCGGATATCATTGTTTTAATTTCTTCTTCTGTTACCGCATCGTCAGTTGATTTTTTTATATTGAAAACGAAAAAGAATGCATTGCTGATTTTATTCAGTAACCAGACAAGAGGGTGGGTCATCTTGGCAAAAAAATACATGGGCCCGGCAACGAGCTTTGCAATTTTTTCAGCTCTTAATAATCCAAATCTTTTGGGGATCAATTCCCCAATAAGTATAGAAAGAAAAGTAACAATGATAACAACGATCGTAAGTGAAATACCTTCGGCATAATCACTTAAAAAACTGATCTGCTTAAAGAAAGGAACAAGATAAACGCTGAATCGTTCGCCTGAGTAAACACCCGTTAAAATTGCAATTAAAGTAATACCTATTTGTGCAGCTGATAAAAAAACTTCAGGTTTGTTGGAAAGCTCCAAAGCCCTTCGTGCCAGCTCGTCGCCTTTGGCTGCCATACTTTCGAGCCTTGCTTTTCGGGCAGATACCAGTGCAATCTCACTCATTACAAACAATCCGTTGATCAAAATAAGTCCCAGCAATATGAATATTTCCATCTAAAGTGAAGTTGGTTTCTTATTCGAAGTTAACGAATCCGAACCGCTTGTTAAAGAATGTAGCCAGCAGCCATCCGAATAGAAAACCGATAGCAGCGCCGCCTAAAATGTCAAAAGGATAATGAACGCCAACATACACTTGAGCATAGCCAATAATTGCGGCCCAGAGAAAGGCAATCCACATCCATCTTCCAATAACAGGTCGCAAAGTGATAAAAATAAACGTTGCCATTCCAAAATGGTTGGCCGCATGTGATGAAGTAAAGCTGTAAGTACCCGAACACCGATCGACAAGCAATCGTACATATTGCAAGAAATTTGGATCGGCACAGGGGCGCCAACGTTCAAATGCCTCTTTTACAAGTTTGCTGCTTGTCATATCACAAAGTGAAACAGTACAAAGAAAAGTAACACACCACCACCAGCCGCGATTTTTAAAATTCATTGGTATGAATACAAGCAAAAACAAATAAAGTGGTATCCAGAAGTAGGCAATGCTCAGGTAAGGCATTATTATATCAAAAATGGAATTGCTTTGGTTGTTATTTATTTGAATAAAAAGCCATTGATCCCATTGTTCTAATTTGTGAAGCAGGCTGCTTTGAATCAAAAACATTTGACAAAAATAGAGGAACGGGCAAAATATAACAGTAACTCGTTGTCCGTAACCCGGAAATTCTTTTCTTTTGCATT
>DASTZB010000321.1:0-2860 GCA_035764525.1 Chitinophagaceae bacterium
AAGAAGCAATTCCTTTTTCCGCCAGTGATTGCGCCAATGATACCATAAAAGAATGATTCATGCCGGCCCCTGCGCCATGTGCCAGGGTCATAATACATTTGCTTTTTTGCGGTACTATCGATTCGGCTGATACCGTGCCGATAACCGAAGAAACTTTTATTGATAACGACTTTGTCTTCATTTGTTATTGGTTTTGCAATGCTGAAGTTAAGAAGTACCCGGACGAACTGAAAACAATCCGTTCATAAATCAGGCGGTTGGCAAATAGAAAGTTTTCTTAACTTAATAGAATAAACAAATTAATATGGACTACCAACTCGTCGCTGGCGGACCAGATACGATCGACCACCTGGTTTTTACAACCACTTTCACACATAACAAAGTTTTTTACAAAGCGGCTCTTGCCGAAACCATTTCCTGGGATGGGCAGCTTACAGGAACCTATGATGTGTTGCTTCAGTCGGGCAAAGGCACTCAACGTCTTACCCTGATAAAAGAAGGAGGGCACTGGAGAGCTGGTGAAGAAATTGAACAGATCGGTATTATTCAGCAAGAAGTGGTTGACCTGCTTGGTGCAGTCATTACCAAGGTTCGCAAATAAAAACGACTTTGATATAAATTAATACTACAGTTCCAACCTGTCGAACAAACTTCATCTCTTTCCCACTGAGAGATTTTAGACGTACACGTTCTTCAATGAAACAATTTTCAATGTAAAAAGTGCTTTGTTTGGCTCTTCGCAAAAAGAAAGAATTGTTGTCCAAACTTCTTTGGCCTTCCAAACTATCTTTTGTTCGAGAAAGAAAATTTCTATTATTACAAATTCCTGACCGACTAGCTTGAGTCTCGCATGGTTCTTGAAAACATGAAAGGCTTTATAAGATCGGCTAACTTAATTAAAAACTTTATTGTGATGCGTGAAATTGTAGGAAATAGGAATAAACATTATATACGAGAGAGAAAAAGCCTTCAGATAACACATATTGAGCCTCCCAAACTTCTTTTCAAGGTTGTTGTGAACAATTATAATCACCAAGAAAAAGAAATTGTGGGCAAAATTGATAAGGCCAAGGAGGAAACATTGGATTCAAGCCAAGTTGGGTTACCGCCACAGCCTACAATGTACCTTAAATACCCGGCGTATGATTGGCTCTGAATATTGTTGGAACGGTCTTTTGTTGTTACTTTCCTATCGCAACAGGCAGGTTTTTATTACATACAATTTGTAAGACCTTGAAGGAACCGAACCTACCGCATAAAAGAAATCCAGACAAGGTTAAAAAGAGGACGGTGGTAATCTCTTAACTTGCCTGGATATTACAATTCCATCTGAAAGGATAATGGCTCGGTAATTTCGTATGCCCAATTAACTTATAAAATAAAGTAACGGAAGATCTATCAATATTACGTATTAGCGATAAATGGAATTATATGACTTTTGGATAGTATCCAAAGGATTGGAAACGATCAAAACCCTTTACAGTAAAGGGTTTCATAACTTCTAAGCCAGCCTGGTATTTTTTTTTCGGAATTTCTCATCGGCCGAATATTTGACAATTGTCAATATTTATTTTAGATAATCGAGTGCAGATGGAGATGAGTCTAGATATTTCGGGCATCTTCCAAGAGCTTTAGGTCTTATCAGACTTTCAATGATCACTTTTTCAAAGAGAGTCTTTTTCTAACCCTGCTTAAAGTTTCAAGAGTAATGCCGAGAAAGGATGCAATATATTTTAATGGAATTCGGTTGGCAAGGTGACCATATCTTTTTATAAAGAGCCGGTACTTATTTTCAGCATTGGTAAGCCGGGCAATAAATGCACGACCCTCCGCATCCCGGTAATACTTTTGCAAAATTTTCCTGGCAACAATATTGAACTCGGGAAATTTGATAAATAGATCCTGGTAATCAGCCCATGTTAATGCAAGCAATTCACAATTTTCAATGGCCTGTATATTTTCCTGGGCGGGTTCTCTTATATCGAGAGCCGAAATAGAACTAACCACTTCATTTTCGGCGCTGATCCAAGTTGTAATATCTTTTTTTTCTTCTTTAATGAATCCACGTACGGCGCCTTTTTTTATAAAATATATATGCTCGCATACCTGGCCCGCTTTCAGCAATAATTTTCCTTTGCGGAATGAGCAGGCATAGCTATGCTTTCTAAAATAATCTTTAATCCCCTCACTTAAGGGATAGAAATAATCCAAGGTGGCGATCACTGATGAAAGATCTGGCGGGTTCTCCTCTTTCGCTTGAACCTTTTTATGTAAACCGGCTCCGCCCATTCATTTCATTTTATTATTTAAAAACATATCAGATAAAACCTTCTTCTGAATCAACTACAAAAGACAATAGTCAGATCACAATTGCCTTGCGTAGTTAAAAGTAAGAATATAAAACAGCCACACAAATAATTGTATGCAATTTCATTGGGAGGATTTGTTTTTTTGAAACAGCAATGATTGGTCTGTGTCACAAATTGTCCCGCTCATACAGGAGGCTTAGGCCAGCATTTATTGTACTTTTTTACTTACTGAAAAAATAAGAACACTACGACAGCTCAGCTTACCACCATCCCAATAGACATTTGCTTACTGTTTGTTTACTATTACCTGCTGTTTATTGACCACTGCATTTAGTATTCTCATTTATGAATATTATTGTGAAAGAATTATTGACAGGATCCAATAATGTCGAAATAATATTATCAAATAAAAACACATGTATTATGAAACAGATCATCATTTCCATCGCAGTTATTACTATGATTTTTTGCTCATGCTAAGCTGAACTCGTCAGAAGAAAAATGATTGGCCTGAATCATCCTCAGGCCAACATTTATTGTAATTTTTTATT
>DASTZB010000322.1:0-3818 GCA_035764525.1 Chitinophagaceae bacterium
CAAAACCAAGATTCGCATCATTAAAAATAAATTTTACATTGGTAAATTTCAGTGGCAGATACTCTTTACTTCCATCATTTGAATTGTTATCAACAATGATGATCTCGGTGTTTATTCCAACTATGGCCCTATCGACAGAAACAAGACATTGCTCAATCAGTGATCTTGAGTTGTAGTTTACTATTATAATTGATAATTGCACTTTTATTTCTTCGATCAAATCTAAAATCTAAAATCTGAAATCTGAAATCGGTTATATCTTTGCCCATGCTTAAACAAACACTTCTCGAAGCGGTAATGGCTGGTGGAGCAGAGCTAAAGCGATTTTTTAATACTGATTTCAAAATTTCACAAAAAGAAGGAATAAATAACCCCGTTACCGAAGCGGATCATGCTTCTGAAGCGGCAATAATTGGACTCATAAAAAAGAATTTCCCCGATCACCAGGTATTGGCAGAAGAAACGGGTGAATATTTAAGAGCTTCAAATTATAAATGGATAATAGATCCGATTGATGGCACCATAAACTTTGCTCATGGCATTCCTCTTTGTTGTGTTGCCATTGCTATTGAAAAAGACCAGGAAATAATAATGTCAGCAGTCTATGCCCCGATACTTAATGAATTATTCTTCGCTGAAAAAGGAAAAGGCGCCACGCTTAACGACAAAAAAATCTCTGTTAGTGGAAAAACAACAGTGCTTACTTCAAATCTTGTTACAGGTTTCCCTTATACTTATATAAATATGCCAAATGGCCCGCTGGAGGTTTTCAGTCGCTTAATTAAAAAAGGTATTCCCGTAAGAAGACTAGGCTCTGCTTGTATTGATCTTTGCTGGGTTGCCTGCGGAAGGTTTGATGGCTTCTATGAACATAAATTGGAAGCATGGGACAGCGCCGCCGGTTATCTGATGGTAGAAGAAGCCGGTGGAAAAGTGACAGATCATGAAGGAAAAAAATTTTCACCCTACCAACATAGAATCATCGCTACGAACGGAAAAATACATGATGAACTATTAGGTGTGGTAAAAAATGAAATTGAATTATGAGCGAACAAAGAACTGAAATATCAAACATTGGGGAATTTGGTCTGATTGAACATCTCACCCGTAACATTGAATTGCAAAATGCATCATCGATCGTTGGCGTTGGTGATGATGCCGCAGTTATCGATCATTTTGGAAAACAAACCGTCATCACTACAGACCTTTTGATCGAAGGAGTGCATTTTGATCTTATGTACACTCCTTTAAAACACCTGGGCTATAAAAGTGTTATAGTAAACCTGAGTGATGTATATGCAATGAATGCCACGCCAACACAGATCACCATGAGTGTTGGTATCAGTAACCGATTTAGTTTAGAAGCGATCGATGAGTTTTACGAAGGTGTGTATGCTGCCTGTGAAAAATACGGAATTGATCTTGTTGGCGGGGACACTGCTTCTTCGCAAAAAGGATTTATAATTTCAGTAACTGCTATCGGAGAAGTAACGCCTGATAAATTTGTAAAAAGAAGCACCGCACAAAAAGGCGATTTGCTTTGCGTAAGTGGTGATCTTGGGGCGGCTTATGTTGGCTTGCTTTTCTTAGAAAGAGAAAAAAAGATCTTTATCGAGAATCCTTCAATTCAACCTGATCTTGAAGGCGAGGCCTATGTTGTTGGTCGTTTATTAAAACCGGAAGCAAGGAAAAATATTATTGAATTCCTTGAAAAACAAGCTATCACGCCGACCGCAATGATGGATATTAGTGATGGTTTAAGCTCGGAGATCTTACACATTTGCAAACAAAGCAATTTAGGTTGTATTTTGTATGAAGAAAAGATCCCGGTGGCAGAAGAGACAAAGAATGCGGCGTTCAAATTTGAAATTGATCCAACGGCTTGTGCCCTGAGCGGCGGCGAAGATTATGAATTGTTATTTACCATTCATCAATCGGATTATGAAAAGATCGTTTTAAGTGAAGAAATTAGTGTGATCGGTTATATGACTGATGCTGCTGAAGGAGCAAAAATTATAACCAAAGGAAATAGTACATTCCCGATCACTGCCCAGGGTTGGGATGCATTGAAGAAATAATAGCTGAATTCGTATATGAAAACACTGTTCAATAAGCAATGTGCGATTGGCAATTGGCAAGAAGATACTTCTCGCTGCAAAACGGATCATACTTTTTTGCTTATTATCTATTGCCTGTTGTCCGTTATGATACTTAGCTCATGTTCGGTTTCTAAATCTTCTTTTTCTCCAAAAAAAAAATATTCTCCCAAACAGTTAGATAAAGATTACGCTATTTTTCGTGGCGCTTTGGAAGAATCACATCCCGGAATCTACTGGTACACTCCAAAAAATGAAATGGATAGTTACTTTGATTGGGGTAAAAGCCAGCTCAAAGATTCTTTGAATGAAGAAGATTTTAGAAAAGTATTAAGCTATGTTATTTCAAAAATCAATTGTGGACATACGGTGACTAGAAGCTCGACGGCTTTTGTGAAATACCGTGACACAAGCACTAATAAAATTTTTCCGCTGAGTTTAAAGATCTGGCCCGGTACTTCCCCTGAAGATGATACCGCCACCGTTGCCGCCAATCTTATTCGAAAAGACACGATACTTACAAGAGGAGTTGTTGTAAAAAAAATAGATCAGCAGCCGATCTCAACAATTATCGATACGCTTTGCCAGTATATTTCAAGTGATGGTCATAATATGACACACAAATTCCAGAGTTTAAGTAACCGCGGCGGATTTGGCGCAGCATTTACCTCTGTGTTTGGACAAAAAGAAAATTATTTTATCGATTATCTCGGTAATGATGGAATGGAAAAAACCGCAACGGTCCCTTCTTATAACCCCAGAGCAGACAGCGCTAATCGCATCGCCATATCCCGTTTTGCAAAAACATCCCGTGCAGAAAGAAAGAAACAGATCATAGGGGCAACGAGGAACCTGCGGATCGATTCGACGAACAGCGTTGCGTTTATGGACCTCGGTTCCTTTGGACGAAGTTTAAAACTTAAATCATTCTTCAGAACGTCTTTTAAAGACATTCAACATAAAGGAACAAAAAACCTTGTCGTCGATGTTCGCGGGAATGGCGGAGGTAGTGTTACTAATTCTACATTCCTGACCAAATTTATCGCTGACAGGAAGTTTAAAGTGGCGGATTCGCTTTATACCAATACAAGGAACAGCCGTTATAAAAAATATATTGAAGGATATTTCTTTAACCGTTTATTTATGTTGTTTGTAACGGCAAAAAAGAATGATGGAAAATATCATTTTGGATATTTTGAAAGACATTACTTCAAGCCTAAAAAGAAAAATCATTTTGATGGTAACGTGTATATCCTGACAGGAGGAAATTCTTTTTCAGCAACAACCTTGTTTACACAAACTGTAAAACCACAGGATAATGTTTTTGTAGTAGGAGAGGAAACCGGGGGTGGCGCTTATGGAAATACGGCTTGGTTAATCCCGGATCTTACTTTGCCTGAAACCGGCATTCGTTTTCGCCTGCCATTATTTCGATTAGTGATCGATAAAAATATTCCGAAAGACGGTCGCGGTGTTCAGCCGGAAGTGATCGCAGTGCCAACAACCGAAGCAATACGACGTGGAGCAGATTATAAAATGGATAAAGTGATGGAGTTGATCAAATCACATCAATAACATTCATCTCATTATCGAATACAACAAAAGAAGCTTCATAGTTTCTTTCGATAAAGCCCGTTTTATCATCGATTCCTAAAATTCTTGCAGGATATAAAGAAGCCATTCGCAATGCTTCCCGTACATCAATACCTACATGTTCAACAC
>DASTZB010000323.1:0-12058 GCA_035764525.1 Chitinophagaceae bacterium
TCTTCTTTTAATTCACCACCGGCTCCTTCCGAAGTTTTTGCTAATAAAATGGCAGCTTTGATAGCTCTTAGACTACGCAAAGCTTTCTCATCTTTTGCAAGCATCGCAGTTTTAAGTTCACCCATAATTTTTTGTTCGAGGCTCATATAGTTTGAAGTTTAAGGTTTAATGTTCGAAGTTATTAGAATCCGAAGTTTGATCTGATTAACCTTAGACATCAAACTTCGAACCTCGAACCATCAGGCTTTATTTTCTTTCAATTGCTTTTCTCTTGACTTATGATAGAATTCGTGAGCAAATTTTTTCATCTCCTCCACCAATTCTTCATGTTGGGTTGCACGATGATAAGTATCGGCCATAGTCATTAATGTTTGATAAAAGAAATCGGTCATTTCATCCACCATCATTTCTTTTGTCCAGAGATCAATACGTAATGCTGTCTTTTCTGCACCATCCCAAAATGACAACATCATAGCTTTTGCTTTTTGCGCACTTTCTATTGTTGAGTCTGATGCTTTCCATAAAATGGTTTCCGGCACTCTGTCGTCACTCAACTGAACATCTATTGCTATTGTTGAAGTCTTCATTCTATAAAATTTATAAAGTGGCGGCAAAAATACTTAAATCATCTTAAGACCCTCAGAATAGATTGCCATACAATTCCGACAGCTTTTTCGTCTGTGTAAGTTGCCGCTACTTTTTTTCCTATTTCAATTAATTTAAACCGATAACTTTCATCTGTATAGATCTGCATCATTTTTTCTCCCATATCTTTTATTGCTTCGGTTTCGGCATATAAAGCGGCATCTTCAGCCACCTCATTTACAACAGAATTCTTTACAGCGATCACCGGTACTCCTGATCGCATTGCGTTTAACGCCCCCGTCAGATTTTCGTTATTATTAAATGGTAAAACGACAGCATAAGCCGAAGCCGTAATCAAAACTTGTTCCTGTCGATCCTTTGTATCAATAAACGTCACATCGTTCCTGTATTTATAATCAACCAGTCTTTTTTCAAAAAATGAATTTATTGGAGTAGTTAATAATAATTTGAAATTACTTTGTTGTCTTTTCTTAAAATGAGAAAATGATTTTAAAAGATCAATTAAATCTTCCTGTCTGGAAAAAATACTGTTGAATAGAAAAAATTCTTTGTTGTCGCAGTATTTATTTTTTATGATGACTTTTTCTCCTTCATTAATTGGTTTAAATATTTTATCTGCCGAAGGATATACAACTGTTATTTTTTTTTCCGGAATATCATACTTCTCAATTAATTCTCTCCTCGTCAAACTATTTGTTACTAACAATAGTTGAGCTTTCTTAATATGAGATTTCTTTGTTTTCTCTATATCATAGATGAACAAACATTGAGGGATGGAGATAGTTGACGAACAAGCATTATCAAATGAAATAAATAAGTCGGCTTTTACTTTTTTTAATATAGCTGGTAGTTTTACATCGAACCATATTTTTTTTAATAACCCTTTTTTAGAAGCAGGTTTTATAACTATTGTTTCGGTATTTGAATAGAAAGGGAATTGTTCAGAAAAGCTTTTATCCTTTATAATGATGAATTTATGCTCGGAATGGTCCCGAAATACCAAAAAAGATGTTTCAACAATAAATCTTAAAGTCTGGGGAATCTCCGTTTTTGGTAAAGTCGGGAAATAGGCAGCAATGTTCATATAAAACAAAGGTAACCGAAGTGATCTTGCATAGAAAAGGCCATCCATTTTCTCGGTGAAATTCTCAGCACGCCAAATAGTAAAACGACATTTTTAGATTCTTTTTTTTACATTCAGATGACGTAGTTTACTGATGAAAGTTTTCCCTTTAACCAAGTTATAAATAGATAAAATAGCAGGCATATTTACAATTGTAATTGATAATAACGGGTTATACATTTGTCAATAGAAAGAGGAATTGCCACCAAAATGATCACCAAAACGCTGTATATGATTTTCCACACGACCCCGGCATTGGAATTCAAAAAAATTTATTCGTATAAATTAAAATCATTAGGCATTATTGGTATCATATTTGTTGCTCTATGCAGCGAAAAATTAATCTAAAAGCTCTTATTTATACAAAAAATTACAGCAGATCAGAGTGGAGGCGCCAGTGCTGACCAATGAAGAGCCGCCGTTACAAAGCGAAAATGGAATGCAGTTGAAAGAATGTAACGAGTCCGCTGTCTAGTCGTCAATCAACTTCTGATCATTAAACGACCTCTTAGGTGGAAGAGGATGGTGGCTTGTAAAAGGGGCCTTGGTTCGGGGCCCCTTCTTTTTTCCTTTCCTTTAAACTTCAAAGTTTTAAACATCTCGAACTCTTTTTCTACATTTGTTACTTCTCTAATCACAATTCATGGAATATAATACTATAAGAAACCTATTGGTAATGCGTGAATATGGCCGCCATATTCAAAAGATGATCGAACATTTATTAAGTATTGAGGACCCGGATCGGCGCCAAGCTAATGCCCAGGCTGTTATTGAGTTGATGGGTTTTTTAAACCCCCACTTGAAAAATGTGGAAGATTTCAGGCATAAACTCTGGGATCACCTTTTCCTGATCTCCGATTTTAAGCTTGAAGTAAAATCGCCCTACCCCATTCCTACCAAAGAAACATTGAAAGCAAAGCCGAAACCGCTTCATTATCCAAAACGCTATCCCAAATTCTCACACCTGGGTAAAAATCTTGAAGTGGTTATTAATAAAGCATTGAAAGAAGAAAACCCCGATAAACGACTGGGCTTTGCAAACGCGGTAGCTTATTACATGAAGCTTGCTTATAACAATTGGCATAAAGAAATTGTGCATGATGACGCCATCCAAAGTGAATTAACCAGCATTACTGATGGGCAACTCACCTTTACAAATACTCCATTTGTAAAAGCATACCGTCCTCAACAGGAAATGCGTGACAGAGATAGAGGTGGCTATGGCAAACAAAGGGGTGGAAAATTTCAGCAACGTGGTGGCAGTAATGGCGGAGGCAGAAGACACGATAGTCGTGATAATCGCGGTGGTGGAGGCGGTTATAAAAAGAAAAGATACTGATTTCAGTATAAAGTATCTAGGTTTATAAAGTACAAAGTTGACCCGAACTGTGGCCAGCTTTTTTTATTTTCAGTCCTCTTTGAGACTTATATAGCTTATATACCTTTATACTCATAACACAATCATTCATCAGATGCATTCATTCGAAGTTCAAGGTGGTAAAAAACTGAAAGGCGAGATCATACCTCAAGGTGCAAAGAATGAAGCGCTGCAAATTATCAGCGCTGTTTTATTAACTCCTGAAAAAGTTACTATCAACAACATTCCGGATATACTTGATGTAAATCTTTTGATCGAGTTATTGGGAGATATGAATGTAAAAATTGAAAGACCACAAAGAGACATATGTATTTTCCAGGCCAATGATGTAAATATTGATTTCTTACACAGTGAAACATTCCGAAAAAAAAGTGGACGTCTCCGTGGCTCAGTGATGCTTGCCGGACCAATGTTGTCGAGATTCAGAAAAGCATTTATTCCAAAACCCGGTGGTGATAAAATCGGAAGAAGAAGGCTCGATACACACATTGTTGGCTTTGAGAAACTCGGCGCCAATTTTACTTATCATGAAGAAGATGGATTTTTTCATCTCGAAGCTCCGAATCTGAAAGGGACTAATTTATTGCTTGATGAACCATCAGTAACAGGAACGGCCAATATTTTGATGGCTGCAGTGATGGCAAGCGGGATCACGACAATATATAATGCCGCTTGTGAACCATATATTCAGCAATTATGCAAAATGCTGAACAGCATGGGAGCAAAGATCAGCGGTATCGGAAGTAATATGCTTAATGTTGAAGGTGTCCTTTATCTCGGTGGCACATCACATCGCATGTTGCCTGATATGATCGAAGTGGGCTCATTCATCGGTCTCGCCGCAATGACCCAAAGTAATATTGTAATTAAAAACGCAGGTATCGACCATCTTGGCATCATTCCAGAAAAATTTCAACAACTAGGGATACAAATGAATCTGAATGGCGATGATATTCATATTCCCGAACAGGAAATTTATGAGGTACATCGTTATTTCGATGGCGGTGTGCTTACAATTTATGATCATCCATGGCCCGGATTTACCCCGGATCTCCTAAGTATTGTTTTAGTAACGGCGATACAAGCCAAAGGAAGTGTTTTGATCCATCAGAAAATGTTTGAGAGCCGTTTGTTCTTTGTTGACAAACTAATTGACATGGGTGCTCAAATTATTCTTTGCGATCCGCATCGCGCTGTAGTGATCGGTTTGGAACGTAAACAAACACTAAGAGGAATTAAAATGAGCAGTCCTGATATTCGTGCCGGCGTTGCATTATTGATTGCAGCGTTGAGTGCCGAAGGAACCAGTATTATTCAAAACATTGAACAGATCGACAGAGGTTATCAGAATATTGATGAACGATTAAGAATACTTGGTGCGGATATAAAAAGAATTTAGACAGCATTATCTCCATCATTCCAAATTCCACAAATTATTTTCCCTATCTTTTGCCAATGCTAAACCGGAGTATAAGTAGATGGGCAATGGTGTTGCTCGTCATCAATGGTGTTATCGGTTCCGGCATTTTCAGGCTACCCGCAGATTCCTTTAAAGCAGTTGGTGTTTACAGCATTGCTGCCTTTCTCATTTGTGCAGTCGTGGTCTTTGTTATCATTCTATGCTTTGCCGAAGTAAGCAGCCGGTTTGACAAAACCGGCGGACCTTATCTCTACGCCCTTTCTTCATTTGGCCCATTACCTGCATTTCTTACTGGCTGGTTGTTGTGGGTAACAAGACTTATTACCTATGGGGCGCTTATCAATTTATTGGTTACTTATCTATCCGTATTCACTGATTGGTTTACATTAGCATCTTCACGGATCATTACAATTGTTTTACTCACACTTTTCCTGGCGTATGTAAATCATGTGGGAGTAAAAAACAGTACCCGGGTAAATAATTTTTTAACCTTCGCCAAATTGCTGCCATTATTTTTATTTATTATCGTTGGCTTCTTTTTCCTCAAAACTGAAAATTATGAGGTAAAATATGTTCCTGGTTTCACCTCCTTTTCGTCCACTGTGTTGTTACTCGTGTTTGCATTTGGCGGTTTCGAAGCGGTACTCGTCAATTCAGGTGAAGTAAAAAACCCGGAGAAAAATCTTCCTTTTGCATTATTTCTTGCTGCATTGATCATTGCAGGTATTTACATCCTAATACAAATTGTAAGCATCGGTACTTTACCAACCCTTGCTTCAACAGATAAGCCCCTGGCAGATGCAGCTGGTTTATTCATGGGAAAAACCGGTGCCGTGATTATTGCACTGGGTGCTATGTTTTCTGTTTCCGGAACTTTAAATGCAATTATGCTGGTCGGTTCAAGACTACCTTTTGCTTTCAGTGAAGAAAAACAATTTCCTGCCTTCTTCTCTTTCATTCATCCAAAATATAAAACGCCTACATGGTCTTTATTGCTATTTATGACGATCACAATAATTACCTCGCTCAATTATTCATTTCTGTCTGCGGCATCTATAAGCGCCATAACAAGAGTAATGATCTACGGTATTGTTTGCATTACCTTGATAATACTTCGGAAAAAAAACCCAGGGCAAACAGGGTTTTTCAAAATAAAATATGGCAACATAGTGGCGGTACTCGGTGTATTACTTACTCTTTGGTTGCTAACCAGCGCAACACTTGAACAGATGAAACAGGTCAGTATAGCGATTGGTATCGGTCTGGCAATTTATTTGCTGATGGAGATATCGAAAAGAATAAGATCAAAAAAATAATTTTTTGTTGTCCAATTATAGAAAACTCATTTGTTATTAATGTAGATATCAATTGATAACTTTAAAACTCAAAAAAAATGGAAGAGTACGCATTAATTATGAGACACGAGGATGGCTCAAAGATCGCTTCGCCTGAACAGATGCAGGCCTGGATGAAACAAACCATGGACTGGATCGGCGGCATTGCAGCACAGAATAAATTTGTTAGTGGCACGGGTTTGCCTTTTGATGGTGCAAGGGTAGTAACAACAAAAAACTCAAAAGCGGTAGTTACCAATGGCCCATTTGGCGACATCAAAGAAACGATTGGCGGACTTATTGTGGTAAAAGCTGATTCATTTGAAGAAGCAGTTGAGTTTGCAAAAGGCTGCCCGGTTTTGCAAGGTGAAGGTAATAGTATGGAAGTAAGAAAAATTGCAAAAGGAGATGGTGTGCATTAAGAATCATCAGATGTGAAACGTGAAAGGTGCGAAAGTATCCTTATTATATTTTAATATTTCTGATTACTGAATTTTATTCAAGTCTCACATTTCACGTTTCACTTTTCACACCCACGACCTGGCAATATGGAACATAAGGAATTAATACCGCACTTATTCAGAACTGAGTTCCGAAAAATAACAGCCGTGCTTTGTAAACATTTCGGGATAGAGCATATTGAAATCGCAGAAGACATAGCAAGCGATACATTCTTATCAGCAGTAGAAACATGGACCTATAAGGGTTTACCTGCCAACCCAACAGCATGGCTTTATGCGGCAGCCAAAAACAAAGCAAAAAATTATTTTCATCGCAGTAAGATTTTTTCAGAAAAAATTGTCGGTGAAATAAAAAACGCATCACCACTATCTGAAGAGATAGAAATTAATTTATCAGAAGAAAATATCACAGACAGCCAACTGCAGATGTTGTTTGCTATTTGCCATCCATCAATTCCCACTGAAGCACAAATAGGCCTGGCACTTCGCATACTTTGCGGATTTGGAATAACTGAAATTGCAAATGCATTTTTAACAAACAACGAAACGATCAATAAGCGACTATTCAGGGCTAGGGAAAAATTGAGAATTGAAAGAGTAAAGATTGAGTTCCCGGATAAAACTGAAATCAGTAATCGTTTGGAAACCGTTCTTACAACTTTGTATCTACTCTTCAGCGAAGGTTATTATTCGGAAAGCGATGACACGATATTGCGCGAAGACCTTTGCACTGAAGCAATGCGGTTAACTTATATGCTGATCGAAAATGAACAAACCAATCAGCTTAAGGTAAATGCTTTATATGCGTTAATGTGTTTTCATTCATCAAGATTTGCTGCAAGAAAAAATGAGAAAGGAGAAATGATTTTATACCAAGACCAGGATGAGTCGCTTTGGAACCAGGAATTGATCATCAAAGGGATCTATTTTCTCCATGAAGCTTCAAAAGGAATTGAGATCTCAAAATATCATATTGAAGCAAGCATTGCGTATTGGCATACGATTAAATCTGACACAAAAGAGAAATGGGAAAATATTCTGCAGCTCTATAATAAGTTATTGCAAATAGAATACTCGCCGATCGCTGCCCTTAACAGAACCTATGCGCTTTCAAAAGCAAACAGCAAAGAAGAAGCTATTGCCGAAGCTGAAAAATTAAATTTGTTAGATAATAATTTTTACTTCACACTACTAGGGGAGCTTTACACAAACATTGACAATAAAAAAGCAAAAGAAAGTTTTCAAAAGGCAATTGCGCTTGCCAAAACCCAGACTGATAAGCAAACAATTCAAAATAAAATAGATAAATTATGACATAATGGAGTCTCTTGTAACAGGCTGAATTTTTTTAAGATGATACATGTACCGCCATACAGATGCAGCTACCAGGAGCAACCCGCAACATTCCAATAACAATTTTTCACCATCTAAGAAGTCTGGTTGATTGTTTTTTAAATGCGGGTCCATAAATATCCCATGCAAAACAAATAATACAGCAGTGATATAACTTATAAGATGAATATTCTTCCAAGTACGAAATGACATTTTTCTTTTTATTACTTTTTGCGTGGTAATGATCACAACTGTGAGAGCATACAAACTCAGTGTCCCAAATGCAACAACAAAATTCTGATTCGGTGCATTCAATGGAAATAGCACATCAATAAAAGTAAATTTTGACGCATGATCCAGTAATAAAAATAAAATATGCAACGATACTAATACCCAGGCTATATAAGCAGTATAATTATGTATATCATTAATATCAAATTGCCGGACCTTTGCCGGCATTTTTTTCCAATATGAATTTGTTTTATATGCAGTTGCAAGCAACATCCCCAAAAAGAAATTAACTGTTAATACGACTGCAGAAGTGAGTCCGGCATAATTGGACAATTCCAGCATTATATCTTCATTCATTCAGCAAATATAATTGCCCGACAGATATACATTGTACTATATAAAGATGTTAACCGGGATCAGTTATAAATAACCAGCGGTTTTCCGGTAACAGGGTTTTCAATCACCTTTGTTTTTACCTTGAAGACTTTTTCAATAATATTTTCAGTTAAGATGTCTTTGGGCCTGCCATGTAATACCATTTCCCCTTCTTTCAAAAAAAATAAGTTGTCTGCATAATGTGCTGCAAGATTAATATCATGCATGACGGCTATCAAAACAGTACGCTCCTTCATCAATTCAACAGCTGATTGCAAAAATTCATGCTGATAACTAATGTCAAGACTATTGAGTGGTTCATCTAAGAAAAGATAACGATATCCATCGTTTGGTTTTTCCCATACCTGCGCTAGCACACGGGCATATTGTACTCTTTGCTTTTCACCACCGCTCAGCGTCAGGTAATTCCTTTTTGTAAATTCAGTAAGATCCATTCGTTCGATCACCTCGTTGCAGATCGCTATATCTTTTTTATTTGGATTAAAAGTAAAATGAGGATAGCGGCCCATCATCACTACTTCTTCTACCAATAAAGGGAAACTAAGATCGGCTTGTTGACTCATCACTGCTCTTTTCTTTGCCAATTCTTCTTTGCGTAGTTCTTTTATTTTTTTATCATCATAGAAAACAGATCCATGAAATTTATTTATCTCGCCACTAAATATTTTTAAGAAAGAAGATTTGCCCGATCCATTTGGTCCAAGTATCATATTAAATTCACCAGGTAAAAAAGATGCGCTGACATTTTTTAATATCTGTTTTTTACCTACGCTAAAACTTATATTCTCTGTTTTAAGCATCGTAGCCTCCTTTCTGTTCCAATAAATTAAATCGCTTTAGCAAAATGATGAAGACGGGTGCGCCAACAAGAGAAGTAATAATACCGATAGGAATTTCTGCAGGCGCCAGTAACAATCTTGCACATAGATCAGCAAGCAAGAGTAAAGTAGCCCCTACGATCATAGATGCGGGTAACAATTTTTTATTATCGCTACCAATTAATAAACGCAGAATATGCGGAACGATTAATCCCATAAAACTAATGACGCCAACAAACGCAGTAGCTACAGATACCATTGCAGTGTTAAGGATCATTATTCTTGTTTTTAGTTTTTCCGTATCAACACCGAGATAAGTCGCTTCTTCTTCGCCAAGCAACAAAGCATTCAATTGTTTTGAATAACGAAATGAAATAATGAACATAATGGCTGCAACTGTACCAACAATAGCAACCTGTAACCAGCTTGCTCCTGAAAAAGTTCCAAGGTTCCAGAATGTAATACTCCTCGCCTGAGGATCTCTTGCGATATAACTCATAAAACCAGTGCCGCTTAATCCCATCGCGTTAACCGCAATACCGATCAATAATAATGAAATGATAGAAACACGTTTTGCATTTTTTGCCAGCATATAAACTAAATAAGTGGCCAGCAATGCACCCGCAAATGCAAACAAAGGTGTAAGAAACGGGCCCATTTGACTTTTTAATTGCGGTGTCCATTTTGCAGCCAAAACAAAAACGATAGATGCACCAAATGCGGCACCGCTGCTCACGCCAATCAACCCGGGCTCAACTATTGGATTACGAAACAGGCCCTGCATTAATACACCGCTTACGGCAAGTATTGCACCTGTTATTGCACACAACATGACTCTTGGTAGCCTCAATTGAATGAAAACTCCCTCATAAATATTTGCTGGTCTTTCTCTTGAAAAAAAATGTTTGACAGATGAAAACATTTCTGTTGGAAAAATTTTTACAGCGCCAAATGCAATTGCACATAGCATTACAATTACCAACAAAGCAATCAATACGGGGAAGAAAAATTTATTTTGCCTGAACACCTGTAGGATGTAATAATTTCATCAATTTAATAATATTTTCTCCGCTTCTTGGTCCAAAATAAACAAGATCATGTTCTTCAAAACGAACGATGCGTTTATTTTTTCCAGCATTCGTTAATGACACACCGGGAACACCGTCAATAAATTTATCCATACTTCCCATTTGATCAAATCCAAAATCAGTAGCAATGATGATATCGGGATTTGCAGTAGCCACTGCTTCTGCACTCATTTGTCTTGCCCCTTTCGCATCATAGATAGCAGTCTCACCTCCTGCCATCTTTATCATTTTATCACCAGCACCATTTCTTCCGCTCATTACAAAGTAAACATTATTGGCTCTTCCAAAATGAATGATCATCACTTTGGGTGTATCTATAAGATTCAAAGCCTTCAATGAATCAGCAGCGACCGCGAGATCATTATCCATCTTTTTAATAATAGAATCTGCTTTAGCTTCCTCACCAAAAAAATTGCCGAGATCTTTTAGCAACAGCTTGGCGCTGTCAATTGTGTTAGCCCCACCAAACACTTTTATATTTAAACCGGCACTGGTGATCTGCGGCAATACATTTTCTGGTCCAATATCATTGCTATGAATTACCAATTCGGGGTTCATTGCAATAATACTTTCAGGACTCAATGCACGATGATAACCTACAGTCTTTAACAATTTAGCGCTATCAGGAAAAGTACTGCTAAGATCAACCGCTACAAGATCATGTCCTTTGCCCAAAGCAAAAACCATTTCAGTTAAATGTTTTGAAAGAGATACTATACGCAGATCTTTTTTACCATCTGTCTCCTTATTCCTGAATCTATCACATGAAAATGATGCAACACATATAAACAGCAGCAAAATAATTTTTCTCATAACAATAATTTTAAAATAAGGGGCAGTCCAAAAGCAACTGCCCCACTTGATCCCATAGGTACAAGGCTATAGGTTGTATCTTAAATTAATTCCGCCATAATACACAGCCTTAGGCGGAGCCGGTATATAAGCATCCGGTAATTGATTTACGAAGATCATCATCGGGTATTGCACTCCTGTTATATTATTTACACCAAAGAATGCATCCAGGTTAAAATGAGAAGAAAGACTTCTTCTGAAACCAACTTTAGCGTTCAGCAAATTATAACTGGAAGCAATGTGCAAAGCATAACTTTCAGGATTATTAGTTACTCTTTCAAGTGCAAAATTTTGAGGGTCTTTATATAAATGTGAGAAGTTTGCATAAACTCCACTCCTGGTTGAAACATCAACTCCCCATGCAACCATTATTTTTGGTACACCAAAAACATTAAGGCCACTATAATTAACTGTGTCAATTCCACCAGCAGCAGTAGTAGTACCTGTCTTGTAAACAAAATTATCTGCGTATTTAAAATCTGAATAAGTGAAATTGACAAAAGGAGTAACATTGACAAACGCACCACTGCCATCTTTAATAATAGAATATTTCACCAAAGCTTCAAAACCTTTATGATCTTGTTGTCCTCCGTTTATCATGTAACTATATGCAGTGGCGGTAGCAGGAGGTGTTGTAGTAGGAACCGGCACGGCAACAGCAGTCATCTTATCCTTAAACTTCAATGAGAAAAATGCAAGCTGGTAAACTAACTTGTTGTTAAGTATACTACCCTTTGCCCCGATCTCAAACTGATCTCCTACTTCTGGTTTTAAAACATCATTCACCCTTGCTGTTGCAGGTGCTGAACCAGGATTTGGAGGAGTACCGATCTGTGGTGTTGCAATAAAGAAATAAGAACTTACCGGTGCTTTATATCCCCGGCTATAAGAAGCATATCCAGAAACATTCTTGTTGAAAACCTTATTGATAGCTACATGTGGTGACCACATGCCAGTATAGCTGGTATCGAAATGAGCAGGTCTTGCAACAGTAGCATTTGGTGAGTTAAACCTATCAT
>DASTZB010000324.1:0-4272 GCA_035764525.1 Chitinophagaceae bacterium
CGCCAATATTTATTGCAACATCATTTCCCAATACCTGCGCTACGATCATGGTTAGTGCTTCGCATTGAGTTGGATTTACTTTTCCCGGCATAATAGAAGAGCCGGGCTCATTATCAGGTATAAAAATTTCACCGATTCCACTGCGCGGACCCGATGAAAGCATACGGATATCATTCGCAATTTTCATTAAACTCACTGCCACTGTTTTTAAAGCGCCATGTGCTTCCACGATACCATCATGAGCCGCTAATGCTTCAAATTTATTTTCGGCAGTTACAAATGGTAGCCCTGTAAGTTTGGCAATCTGCTTTGCAACGTTTTTTGAATAATCAGGAGGTGTGTTTATCCCTGTTCCTACAGCTGTTCCACCCAATGCCAACTCACTCAAATGTGCCAACGTATTTTTAATTGCTTTTAATCCATGATCTAATTGCGAAACATAACCACTGAATTCCTGTCCGACAGTAAGTGGAGTTGCATCCATAAAATGTGTACGTCCGATCTTCACCACTTTCATGAACTGTTTACTTTTTTCTGCTAATGTATTTCTCAGCTTTTCAATACCGGGAATTGTTGTGTCAATTAAAATTTTATAGGCAGCAATATGCATTGCGGTCGGGAAAGTATCATTTGAAGATTGTGAATTGTTCGCATCATCATTCGGATGTAAAAATTTTTCTTTGTCGGAAAGTTTCCCTCCATTGATCACATGACCACGGTAGGCTATTACCTCGTTTACATTCATATTGCTTTGGGTACCGCTACCTGTTTGCCAAACAACCAATGGAAAATAAGCGTCCAGTTTCCCTTCCAATATTTCATCGCAAACTTTTCCGATAAGATCAGATTTTTCTTTTGATAAAACACCCGCTTCCTGATTAGTAATTGCGGCTGCTTTTTTTAAATATGCAAATGCTCGGATGATCTCTTTCGGCATACGGTTAATATCCTGTGCGATCTTGAAATTATCAATGCTGCGTTGAGTTTGTGCACCATAATATGCATCCACCGGAACTTTTACTTCGCCCATTGTATCTTTTTCTATCCTGTAATCCATAAAATTTGTTTGATTTTGAATTATCGCCGCAAAGGTAAGTCAATGCGGCAAACGGTTGCGCCAATTTTAGATTGGGTGATACCAATCCTTTACTTTTATCCCTTAATTATTTACACCTACATGAAAAATCTAGCTGCGATTTGCTTGCTATGTTTTAGCCTGCATTCGCAATCACAAAACTATCAACCAAATTGGGAATCTCTTGATAAGCGACCCACACCACAATGGTTCAAAGATTCCAAATTCGGCATATTTATTCATTGGGGTGTTTATTCTGTGCCCGGCTGGAGTACAAAAGGAAGTTATGCAGAATGGTATCAGCAAGGTTTGCAAACTACAGATACGGCAAGACAAAAGTTTCATAAAGCAAAATTTGGAAACAGAACTTACCATGATCTTGCCAATGATTTCAAAGCAGAATTATTTAATCCCGATGATTGGGCGAAATTGTTTGAAGCATCTGGTGCAAAATATATAGTGCTTACTTCAAAACATCACGATGGGTTTACCTTGTGGCCAAATCAGAACGCCAATAAAACATGGGGCTTTCCATGGAATGCAAAAGACATTGGACCCAAAAGAGATCTGATCGGTGATTTATTCAAAGCGGTTCGAAAAACTTCTGTTCATGCCGGTATGTATTATTCATTGTACGAATGGTTCAACCCTCTTTGGAAAAGCGATCCAAAAAAATATGCAACTGATCATGTGTGGCCACAGATGAAAGAACTGATCAATAATTATCAACCAGAAGTCTTTTGGACAGACGGTGATTGGGATGCGCCACCTGAAACATGGAAGAGCCAGGAATTTCTTGCATGGTTATTTAATGAAAGCCCGGTTAAGGATAAAGTGATTGTAAATGACAGGTGGGGAAGCGGTGTTCGGTTTAATTATGGTGGTATTTACACTCCCGAGTATCAGCCCGATCTTGATTTTGAAGATCATGATTGGGAAGAAAGTCGCGGCATGGGTTATAGCTATGGTTATAATCGCGAAGAAGATGCATGGGATTATAATTCTGCACAATCATTAATAATTGCATTGATAGATAAAGTAAGTCGTGGTGGAAATTTCCTGTTAGACATCGGGCCAGATGAACATGGAAAAATTCCACCGATCATGCAGGAACGTTTATTACAGATCGGTGATTGGTTGAAAATAAATGGGGAAGCTATTTATAATACTAGAAGATGGAAAACGCCATTTCAATGGAGTGAAGGACGAAGAGATTATAAAGGAAGCAATGAACATATAACAGGCGATTGGAAAACAGGCGGAGATATTATGCTGAAACTAACTGTTGATCCCGATCCGGGTTTTGCTGTCAAAGAAGTTTTTTATACTTATAACCCAACAAGCAATAGTCTGTTTGCCATATTTCCGAATTATCCAAATAATAGAAAACTTGTTTTAAAAGATGTAACACCGCCTGCAGGAACAACCATCAGTTTTCTTTCTACAAAAGAAAATCTGCAATGGAAACAAGCAGGAACAAATATTGAAATTGATTTACCCGAATACAATCCTTCAAAGATAAAATCACCCTATACCTATGTGGTAAAGATGGAAAATTTTGGACGATTTGCTTCAAAGCCAGTGATCAAACCGGATTATTCAAAGGATGTCATGAAACCAACTGTAACGATAAGTACGGATCCGGGTACTTTGGTCTATTATACAACGGATGGGTCAGAGCCAGATCAATCATCAAAAATCTACAATGGACCGTTTACTGCAGAAAAATCTTTTACTTTAAAAGCACTGGCAATAATGGGAGGTTCAGGCGAGAATTTTGCTTCATTGATCCCCAGTAAAGTTGTTACAGAGAAGATTAAAACCTATGAATGGAAAACTGATTTAAAAATTTCGAATGCAAAACCAGGCGTTACCTATAAATATTATGAGCCAACTGGAAAAATTGATTTGACTTCAATAAATAATACCCCAACATCTTCCGGGGTTGTGGATTTTATTTCTATTCAAAATAAAAAACGCACCGATAAGTTTGCTTTTGAATTCAGCGGATATATTAAAATTGATAAAGACGCCATTTATACTTTCTTCACTGACTCAGATGACGGTAGCATGCTTTATATAGATGACGAAGAAACCGTGAACAATGATGGCAACCACGGCAATCTGGAAAAAAGCGGGAAAGCAGCATTGAAAAAAGGGTTTCATAAAATAAAAGTGCTTTACTTTGATAGCGGTGGCGGCAATTCATTAAAAGTTTCAATACAACCGGATGGTGGAAAGAAAGAAGTGATACCGACGGCTTTATTTTTTCATTGATCAACTGCATATATGAACCAAAACAAGAACTCATTTCTTTTTGCCTTTATACTCGTAACAAGTCTTTTTTTCCTTTGGGCTTTTTTGCATAATACAAATCCCATCCTGATCCCACATTTAAAAAAAGCCTGTCAGCTTAGCGATACGCAATCATCTTTTATTGATCTGGCCGTTTACCTCGGCTATTTTTCAATTGCTATTCCGGCAGGGTTGGTGATGCATAAGTATGGATATAAAAGAGGAATAATAATCGGACTATGCCTTTATGCGGCTGGTGCTTTATTATTCATACCTGCCGCATCTGGCAGAACATTCGGTTTATTTTTGGCCGCATTATTTATACTTGCTTCGGGTGCTACTTTTCTTGAAACGGTTGCTAATCCATATATCTCAGTATTAGGGCCGAAAGAAACTTCGGAACAGCGATTGAATTTTGCTCAATCCTTTAACGGTGTTGGTGCGTTCGTAGCGCCACTTATCGGCGGTAAATTTATTTTATCCGGCGTTGAGCATACAAAGGAAGAGTTGAATCAAATGGCAGCGAATGGTACTTTGAATGCATATCTTCAATCTGAAGCTGATACTGTAAAACTTCCCTATTTAATAATTGCCGGAGTTGTTATACTTGTTACTATCGGGTTTCTTTTGACAAAATTACCAGAAGTAAAAGAATCAGATGCGGCCGATGCACATACTGGTTTTTCATTAAAAGTGTTACGTCATTCTCATGTTCGCTGGGCCGTGATCGCACAATTTTTTTATGTTGGGGCACAGGTCGGAGTGGGAAGTTTTTTCATACGTTTTTCAAAACAGGTAATGGACCTTGGTGAAAAACCAGCATCTTATTTATGGGGATCAATTGCCATGGTCGGATTTATGGTTGGTCGTTTTGCAGGAACATTCCTGATGAAATTTATTAA
>DASTZB010000325.1:0-4825 GCA_035764525.1 Chitinophagaceae bacterium
ATTCTTTGATAGCAATACAACGATATTAGAAACAGAAGCTCCCAATACTTTTCTTACACCAATTTCTTTGGTACGCTGAATGGTGGCGAACATTGTAAGACCTAACAAGCCAAGACAAGCAACGAAAATGGCAAGGCCGGCAAATATGCCAAATGCTTTTTTGAAAAGTTGCTCATTTTCATATTGCTTGTTAAAAGTTTCATCCAAAAAATTATAATCAAACAAATTGCCGGGGAAAAATGCTTCGTATTTCTTTTTTATCTGTTGTATTGTGCCCGACGGGTCATCCGGAGTGAGTTTTACTGAGATCTGACTATTCGTACTATAGAAAGGCATGAAGATCATCGGCTCAAGCGGATAACGCAATGATTTCTGGTGATAATCTTCAATCACTCCTATCACATCCCATTTCCTGTCGCCTCTTAGAATTGCCTTACTAATTGCTTTTTCAGGGGATGAAAAGCCAAGCAATTTAGCCGCAGATCTATTGATCAGCATATTATGCAGCTTATTTCCGCGTGGATCATGGTCAGTCTGTGTAAAATTTCTTCCGGCAATTAACTTTACTCCGTACACATTTAAAAAATCATAATCAACTGCCGTATGGCGAACAGTAAATTTGTTTGTTGTTGCAGAATCAGCTTGTCTTACATTAAAGCTTCTCCCGATGTCACCCCCAGGCACACTCCATGATGTAGCCGCAGCTTTTACATGTGCAAGCTGTTTTAATTCCTCCTTAAAACTATTCGTTCGACTTATAAAAGTAGAATCCCAATTAGTAAGTGTTGGCGGTTTTACGATCAATACCTCGTCCATATTAAACCCAAGTTCTTTATGATTCATGTACCTGATCTGTTTCATCACAACCAACGATCCGATTATCAACGCAATTGTTACGGTGAATTGCCCGATCACCAAGGCCTTTCTAAAGAATATGCCCTTTTGTGAGCTGCTAAATTTTCCTTTCAATACCGCGATCGGTTTAAATGAAGAAAGTACAAAGGCGGGGTAAAGACCCGAAACAAAAATCCCGGCCAGGATAATTGAAATTAAGCCGATCAATATACTATAACCATTTAATCCCTTTGTTAAAAGATAGGATAATGATAATTGATACTTTAATAAATTATTAAATGACGATTGCAAAAGAATAACAAGCAATATTGCCAGCACGATACTGACCAGGTTAACGATCGCTGATTCTGCAAGAAATTGTGCGATGAGTTGGCGACGTTCGCATCCAACAACTTTTCTTATTCCCACTTCCTTTGCTCTTTCCACTGATCTTGCTGTAGCGAGGTTAATATAATTTATCCAGGCAATTGAAATTATAAACAGCGCAATAATTAATAATGCCCATACTACAATGGCACTTCCAGTTCTGCCGATCTCATACTCAAAATCAGAATACAAATGCGCTTTTGAAAGCGGTTGTAAATAAAATTTTTCATCGCTACCCGACACTTTACTTCCTTCAAAATGTTTTTGACTGAATGCATTAAGTTTTGCATTGAATGCCTGGTAATCTGTACCTGTTTTTAGTCGAACATAATGCCAGAAATCGGAGTCGGTAAAATCATAGTCCGATTCTTTCCAACCCATACTGGCAAGTGTTTTATAAGACACGAGCATCCTGAATTGCAGATGAGAATTCTCCGGCACATTTTTACAGATACCTTCTATTTTATAAGGCATTGAATCAGTCCCATACACCATCGTTTTTCCAAGAAACTGGCTATAGTCATCTCCTTTATAGTCAAAGATCTTTTCAACAAGGCTTTCTGAGATGATCATTGTATGAGGCTCTTTTAAAACTGATTTTTTATCGCCGGCTAAAAGAGGGAAATCAAACATTGACAAAAAATTGCTGTCGGCATATAATATTTGGTCTTCTGCAATTTTCTTATCATTATATGTTAAAATAACCTCGTTCCATGGTTCGACACGGGCATTCTGAACGACCTCTTCATAATCATCATTCATTGCCTTACCAATAGCAGAATAAGTAATAGTGCCATGCTGTATTAGTTTACCTTGCTGGTAACGATCGTTTACAACACGATAAATATTATTTGCATTTTTATGAAACTGATCAAAACTGAGTTTGAAACTTACATATTGCAGTATCAAAAGACATGCGGCCATACCAATTGCAAGTCCTGCAATATTTATAGCTGAAAAACTTTTGTATTTCCAAAGATTACGGAAAGATATTTTCAGATAATGTTTTATCATGGCTTTCGTTTTATTTGTTAATTATAATTCATTCTGTTCACAATGACTTTACCCCGAAATAATCGGGATTCCGTCATTACTCACTCCGTTCGAAGTGACTTCACCGGGTTTGCAATCGCTGCTTTTATTGCCTGGAAACTTACGGTTAGAACAGTTATCACTAAAACTACCAGTCCACATATTGCGAACATCCACCAGTTGACAGATATGCGATACGCAAAATTTTGAAGCCACTTATCCATGTAATACCATGCAATTGGCGTGGCTATGAGAGCAGCAATGATAATAAGCCCGATAAAATCTTTTACAGTAAGTTTTATAATATCGGCAAGGCCTGCACCCAAAACTTTTCTTATGCCTAATTCCTTAGTTCGCTGCTTTAGGGCGAGTGCTACCAGGGCAAAAACTCCGGCTAAGGATAAGATGATTGACAGTGCTGAGAAATAAGAAAATATTTGCTGAAACTTTTCTTCACTTTTATAAACGTTATTAAAGACATCATCTAAAAACCAATAGTCGAAAGGCGACTTGACTAAAGCATTTTTCCACGCTTGTTTTACATAATCTATAAATATTGATGTATTGGCTGTTTGATATTTTACAACGAGGTACTCATAATGATTTTGCCAGGGCTTGTTTGTTATAATAAGCGGTCCTATCTTATCGTGCAATGATGCGAAATGAAAGTCTTTGACAATGCCTACTACTCTATGATCTCCGTTCCTGCTGATTGTTTTGCCGATAGGATTATTCCATCCCAATGTTTTTGCCAGCGTTTCATTGATAATGTATCCATCACTGATGGCAGGACGGTCTTTTGAAAAAAAATCTCCCGCTATCAATGGAATATTAAATGTTTTCAGAAAATTTTCATCCGCATCTAATTGATGAATGACCATTGCCTTTGTTTCCCCTTCAGGAATAAACCCATTATTGTTGATACCAGTGTAAGGAATTTCTGAAAGCGCTGAGACATGATTCAC
This sequence comes from Chitinophagaceae bacterium, assembly GCA_035764525.1. Taxonomy (GTDB): domain Bacteria; phylum Bacteroidota; class Bacteroidia; order Chitinophagales; family Chitinophagaceae; genus VBAS01. The sequence goes on from DASTZB010000325.1 coordinate 3,219, forward strand.
TTCCCGTAACTGCAACAATTGTTGTTGCAGCAAAGGATAACTTTCTTGTGTTTTATCTCCTATCATTGGCAGCACCAGAATATGTTCGTGGTCGAATCCCGGGTTTTTGTGTTTGCTGAATTTTAGTTGAAGGGTTACCAGCAAAGTGCACGATAGTAGCCCGATACTGATTACAAATTGTGTAATGATTAAGCCTTTTCGAAATACAGATTGAGTTGTTTTTGGAAGCAACGATTTAAAAATTCTTGTTACATTGAATGACGAAAGATAAAATGCCACATAGCTTCCTGCAATTGCACCCACTGCTATTACCATAACAAACAGCAATAACAAAACGAGAGTAGTTTCTAAACTTACAGAAGGCAAACTCTTTCCCAGCATCTGCTCATAAGCTGGCGCCAGCAACATTACCAATGCCAGGGCAATAATGAATGCAATGGTTGTTAACAGCATCGTTTCAACAAGAAATTGCCTGATCAATTGACCACGTACGGCGCCCAATACTTTTCTTACACCTATTTCTTTAAATCTCGCGGTGGCCTGGGCCGTAGTGAGGTTGATATAATTTACGCAAGAGATGATAAGAATTAGCAATGCCACTACACTGAATACATAGATATTGGTTCGTAATTCAGAAGAATTGCCACTGTAGTAAAGATGAATATCAGAAACTGGCTGCAGCGATGCATCAATTTTAAAACCGGTTTTAGAATATTTTTCATTGATGTGCGCCCACATAAATGCAGGAAATTTCTTTTCGAGCGATGCCTTATTCACGCCATTCGTTAATTGCAAATAGGTAATGTATTGCTCGCCGCCATCCCAGCCCATAAAATTGCCCGGCTCGTTGTACAATGTGATAAATGAAAGCAAGGCATTGTAACTAAGATGAGAATTTAATGGGGGTGACTGAACAACACCTGTAACAATATAATCTGTTTGATTATCGAGGCGCACCACTTTACCAGTTGCGTTTTCTTTTCCAAATAATTTTTTTGCTGTTTCGTCGGTGAGCACAATTGAGTGAGGCTCTTTTAAAACAGCCGATGGATCGCCTTGCAATAATTTATAAGAAAAGAGTTGAAAAAAGTTTGAGTCGGCATGATGAATGTCGTCAACTTTAATGGTTTTATCATTATAAGTTATATAGGCAATGCGCTCTGACGACATTCTTGTAAATGATTTTATTTCAGGGAACTCATTTTTTGCATCTGGCCCAAATTGAGGTGTGAAGGTTTCATCATCCCCCAACATTTTTCCATTTTGCCAGAAACGGAAACCTACCCGGTACAATGATGATTTATTTTGCTGAAAATTATCATAGTCAGTTTCGCTGTAGATATACATGCCGATGAGCAATATGGCTGCAATGCCAATTGCCAAGCCACCAAAATTGATGAGCGAAAGAATCGGATTCTTCACCAGGTTTCTCCATGCTGTTTTAAAATAATTTTTAAACATGGCTAATTGTTATTCTGTTCTTAAACTTTTAACAGGGTTAGCAAGCGCCGCTTTTATCGCCTGGAAGCTAACAGTTAACAATGCAATAATTAAGGCAGCAATGCTGGCAACCGGAAATACCCACCATTCAATATGAATCCTGTAAG
>DASTZB010000326.1:0-9483 GCA_035764525.1 Chitinophagaceae bacterium
TAGTAAAATTTTTCTCATAAGGATGATGTTTAATTGTTCAATACAAAAATGGTATCACCTTACAGCCGGAACAATACCCAATACACGTTAATTACATAAGTGGGAGCGGAAACAATACCATGTTCACGTTATTGAAATCAAAAAAATATTCGGATACCTTTAGTGTATGAAAAGGCTGCTGTTTTTAGTTTCATTCGCTGTCAATTTAACTATAACTGCTTCTGCCCAGACCTATAATGTCAAAAATGTAAATGAGAACTATGTAGTTTCTTCTATTAAAGATTTTGATATATCGACCAGGTTCTTTCGAAAAATTATCCGTGACAAAGAAGGCTTGTATTGGTTTCAGTCTCTTACCGAAATTGTTTCTTTCGATGGTGTGAACTGGAAATCTTATGAATTAAAATCTATTGTCAAAAGAAGCTCTCCAGTCAGAATAAATGATATAGTGGAAACTGATGATGGCAATATTTTACTGTCAACAGAGAATGGGTTGTATGTTCTTGATCCCGGATCGGAAAATTTTATTCCTCTCAAAGAAAAGTTTCCGGATATCCGGGGCCTGCGATTTGCTGTTGGTTCCATCTCTCAGGAAATTCCTGGTTATTTAGTTTTTAATTCTGCTCAGAATGAAGGCCTTTATTTAATGGAATGGAGAACTAAAAAGTTAGAACAAATCATTATTGACAGCGTACGCAGAGCAAGTGCAGCTATAACCAGTATAGCTGCAGATACTTCAGGAAACTTGTGGGGCATGACCACAGATAGTACGTTGGGAGTATGGAATTACAATCTTATCACAAAAAAAATTCTTTGCTCATGGAAAGGAGAACTACCGCGATTTGCTGATAAAAGGTTTAATAAGGTGAGAGGTTTAGCCTATTCTGCGAACGACGACGCACTTTGGATAACGCATGGTACAAAGGGCTACATTGAGAAAATGTATTTACAAACGGGAAAAAGTATTTTCTATTCTTTTTCGGGCGACCTGTTTGTACGAGCTGACACTACAGCCCGGGATAGATACCCGGTTAATTTTATTGTTAAAAAAGACAGGGCTGATAATTTCTGGGTAAGGGTAGGAACTGATTACCTGGTGAAACTTAACGAGGACATTCGTCAAATGGAATACCTGGTTAATGACCCGAATACATTTCCAATAGGAGATTTTGGTTCTTTTATGCCTGAGGCTCGAATGCACAATACTAATTCGAAAGATAACCGCATCTTGCTATGGATTTTCGGGAAAGAAAAAGTATTCATGGTTAAAAGACTTAATCCCGGTATCAGGCAAATACTTTTTGATACGATTTCTGCGGCAGGCATTCAACCCAGGGATTATGACAATAGCAGTGAACGGCTAACTGTTTTTTTTGAGAAAGGGAGAGATGATCAATATTTTTTGCTTCAGAAAAATGAAAACAGGCCAAAACTAATTTGTTTTGATAATACCTTACATGTAAAGGCTGCATTATTCAACAATGAGTGGAAACAGTATCCCGCATTTTTCAGGAAATCTTTTGACCGCGATACCTTCTACGTCGCTATCATGCGAAAAGGGATTGAGCCGCTTGATTTCAGAAATGTTGTTATAAAAGATTTTAAAGTTGATCTCCGCACATTCAATGTGGAGGAGGTAAAGCCTGACTTCCGGCATAGGGTATGGCACTATGGTTATTCTGATGCTGACCACGTCTATTGGCTTTTTTCAAATGGCTTTTTATATTCATATGATCCTAAAAGAGATATTCTGGATTCAATTTTTATTTGTAAGCCTGCCGCCAAACGTGCATACCAACTTGAATTGGTGAAAGGATTCGACTATCCCGCTGTATTGCATAAAGAATCCGCAACGTTTTGGATAGATTTTATTCCGACAAATGAGTTATATAAGATCAATTTAAGAACAAAAAAGATTGAAAAGATTTTTAAAAGTTGTATGGATCAAAAAGATTGTAAAATACCTGGCGGCTTTTATGACATGTATTATTTTGATGCAAACAGAATATATCTTCAGTTATCTCTGTCTGCTATGCTGCTCAATGTCAGGGATGACTCCCTGACGGATTATTCCGATTTATTTAAGAACAAACTAGCCTTTCAAAACCCCGGCGGTTCCGGTCGATATGGGGATTGGATTTGTTACGTATTACCTACGCACATTTATTTTGTCAATTCCGTCTCAGGAAAGCAGAAGGAGTTAATATATAATAGGGATTTTAAGTGGGTGATCAACCAATTGAATTCAAGACCCCTTATAAATGGCCAGAAAGAAATGATATTGATGTCATCGGCTCAAAAAAGATTTGTTATTGTCAATCTCGATTCTATACTTTCTCCTCAGCCACCAGGCAATGTACGCTTCTCATTTATAAAACTAAATGAAAAATATCTTCCACTTGATTCACTTTTCAAAGTCGGATCATTGCGATTAAAGTATAATGGATATAACAGCATTCATTTTAAATTTTCTGATTATTCACTCACCGATCAGGATAAGATAATATATGAATACACGCTATATAATGGTGGCGATACCCTTTGGAGTAAAATAGAAGGAGTGCCCGAACTTACTTTCACTAAAATTTCTTCGGGGAATTATAAATTGCTGATCCGCGGTGGGAATGAATTAGGAGATTATTCTTCCCAAATCACTGTTTTTAATCTTTCAATCATTCCGCCTTTTACACAAACAGTATGGTTCATAGTTTTAATAGTCTTGATAGTTAGTGCAATTCTTTATGGTATATATCGATATCGTTTACAACAAATAAATAAATTGCAAACGGTTCGTAATAATATCGCCAGTGATCTTCATGACGATATTGGGTCCACACTTAACAGCATTTCGATTTATAGTGAAGTGGCAAAGCAACAAGCAGGAAAAGAAATTCCGGCTTTGGAAATGATTGGACAAAATTCAAGGAAGATCATAGAAAGCATGAGTGATATTGTATGGACTATAAACCCGGAGAATGATTCCTTTGAGAAGATCATTGTTCGCATGCGTTCATTTGCTCATCAGTTGCTGAAAGCAAAAAAACTTGAATATACCTTCGAGGTTGATGAAAAACTGAATTCAATCACATTGCCAATGCAGGTAAGAAAGAATTTTTATCTGGTATTCAAAGAAGCAGTAACAAACCTGGTTAAATATTCCGGTGCTTCCCGGGTTGCGATCTCACTTAAAGATGAAAACAAAACTATAGTCTTGAAAATTCGAGATAACGGAATAGGTATTCCAATTAATCCCGAAACACAAGGCAATGGTTTGATCAACATGAGAAGAAGAGCTCAAGATATCAATGCAAGCTTAAATATTGTTCCATTAAATGGAGAAGGTACCGGAATAGAATTAACGTTAAGAACTTAAAAAGAAACTACTAAAATGATAAAGGTTGCCATATTTGAAGATAATCGCAGTCTACGGGAAGGTCTCGCTGCTATGATTGGCGGCACTCCCGGCTTTGAATGTTCAGGCGCTTTCCCAAATTGTAATAGTCTTTTGAAAAATATTTCGCAGGCAAAGCCTGATGTAATATTAATGGATATAGAAATGCCCGGTATCAATGGAATTGAAGCAGTGGCAATGATCAAAGAAGAATTTCCCGAAATAAAAATTCTGATGGAAACTATCTTTGATGATGATGAAAAAATTTTTAACTCAATATGCGCTGGTGCTGAGGGATATATTTTAAAACATACGACACCAGCAGAAATAATGGAAGCAATAACAGAGATCCATGAGGGCGGCAGTCCAATGACCCCATCAATAGCGAATCGTGTATTAAAAATGGTAAAAGTGAGACCTGAATCAGGAAGTAAAGAATCATTCGATCTGTCAGCTCGTGAAAAGGAAATACTTACATGCCTCGTTAAAGGAATGAGCTATAAAATGATTGCTGATACCTGTTTTATCAGCATAGAAACAGTGAATGTGCATATAAAAAACATTTATAAGAAATTACATGTTCATTCGAAATCAGAAGCGGTTGCAAAAGCTATAAGAGGAAAAATTGTATGACAGATGTTAACCCAATAAAAAAAGCCATTCAGTAATATGGATGGCTTTCAAAATTTAATTAAGAGAATTTAAAACCCCTTTTTCTCTCCAGCAGGAATTTTTGATTTGATATAATCTATTAATTGTTTCAAAGCTGTATTTCCAGCATCTGCTTTTAAAGCTTCTTCTTTCTTAACAACGATGCTTTGCAATGTTTCATTGATATAAGGATCAGTTTGATTTCTGTATTGTTGAGGAATTGCGTCACGGAATTTTACAATTTCGTCAACAGATGCTTTTACTTTTTCAGTATTCTTTAACGCCCCCAGGTAAATTCCAAGTGTACCCAGCGCATTGAACTTTGCATTTGATACAGGCATCTTATTAAAACCACCAATAATTTCTTCTTCAAGACTTTCATCACCTGAAGCCGCCTTTACACCTTGAAGAGAACTTTTTAATGCGCCTTTTGATGGTTGTTTATCCAATCCTTTTGCTATAGCCAGCGCCGCATCTTTATCCACTTCCAATAATGCATTCAATGCAGCTCCTGCTACTGAATAGGATGAATCTTTTGTGGCAGCTTTGAATAAGGTAGTATATTCAGCTTTTTTATATTCACTGAGTTTGTTGATAGCGTGAGCCCTCACTGTTGATTTCTTATCATTCTTGGCAAGATCCGCAATGATGGGTTCAGCAGTTTGTTTTACTTTGTCATTTTCCAGGTCTAAACTAGCAAGTGTTGTATTACGAAGGCCATGATATTTATCTTTCAAAGCTGTCGTTAATAATTCAAGAGCTTTAGGATCGTCTTGTTTTTTTGCCGCAAACTGAATGGCTTCAAGCCTGTCAAGATATTTGCCCGCATATTTATATTGATGTATGAAATTATCCAGTGTCTTATTATCTTTTTTGTTCCAAAGAATTACTTTATCACCATCAACATTTATAAGATCGGGATGTTTGCTGTAGTTAAATGTGAAAGTATCAACCGCATTTTTTGCCCAAACATTATAGCGAACTTTGTTTGCCCCATTATAAACATCGACTGCAATTGGTAGTGTAAATAGCCTCCCGCCTTTTTGTATTTGTTTAATAATCACATTTACTTTTCCTGCGGCATCATCATATACATAGTCAATTGTAACAGAAGGATGCCCATTGTCAAAATACCATTGGTTAAAAAACCAATTCAGATCACGACCAGTTACTTCTTCAAAAGCTAATCTTAAGTGATGCGCTTCAGCGGCTTTGAATTTATTTGTTGTGAGATAAAGATTGAGAGATTTGTAAAACGCACTGTCGCCAACAAAATTTCTTAACATATGAAGTATGCGACCACCTTTTTGATAGCTCACCTGGTCAAACATATCTTCTTTATCAGCATAAAAAAACCGAACAAGGTCTTTTGATTCACTTCCGCTTTGCAAGTAGCTTTGCATGCCCTGGTAATTTTCGGCGTCACCTGCATCTTTGCCATATTTATACTCTTCCCATAAAGTCTGGCTATAGTCAGCAAAAGATTCATTCAAAGTAAGGTTGCTCCAGCTTTCTGCAGTGACATAATCGCCGAACCATTGATGAAATAGTTCGTGTGCAATTGTTCCTTCCCAGTTATTACCATCGACTAATTCTCTTGCATCCTGCTGTGCACTTTCCTGATGAATAGTAGCGGTGGTATTTTCCATGGCACCTGCTACGTAATCACGGCCGGTGATCTGTGAATATTTCACCCATGGAAAAGGAACACCAGTGATCCTTGAAAAGAACTCGATCATCTCGGGAGTATTACCAAATATCTTTTTTGCGACTGATCCATATTCAGGCTCTACGTAATAATTTACTTCTTTTCCCCTCCAACTATCTTTAGTTACAGCATAATCACCAACACCTAAAAAGAAAAGATAAGGAGAATGCGGCAGATCCATTTTCCAGTAATCGGTTCTTGTGCCATCCGCATTTTTCTTTTGACTCATTAATTTTCCATTGGAAAGAGTTACATATTTATTAGCAACAGTAACAGTAAGTTCTTCTGTAGTTTTCTGACTTGTTTTATCAATTGTAGGAAACCAGGCAGAATTTGATTCGGTTTCACCTTGTGTCCATATCTGTGTTGGCTTATCTTTTTCTTCTCCTTTTGGATTTATAAAATACATTCCTTTTATACCAAGGAAATCATCAGTGCCATATTTTTCCTGGTACTCATCTGGCTTTGCTATATAATCTATATAAATAATGTAGGTTTCGTTTGCTTTATAAGTTTTATCTAATTTGATCCTGAGATTCTGATCATCATATTCATATTTTAAAGGAATTTGTTTTGTGCCTTTCACTAAAGCGACAGTTCTAAATTCCATTCCTTTAGCATCCAGGTTAAGGGAATCAGTGGGATAAAAATGGGGTTTCAATGTGATCCAAGCTTTCCCATATAGATAAGATTTTGAAAAGTCGGGTTTCACATCAAGCTTGGTATGAACAAGGTCATTTATTTTAGTAGCTGTTTCGCGGTATTGTTTTTTCCAGGAAGTGTCTTTTGATATCGGCTCCTGGGCTATCAACTGAGAGCCAAGCAAAAGAATGGCAAAGATCGTGGTCACGAATTTCATATAATAATTTTTAAGCTTGCAAAAATAGAAGTTGTCACACAAGACAAACATGATATTTTTATAAATGGCAAGTTAATTCTTTAAAGAAGTCTTAAGGGTTATTTATATAACTTTGACCAACTTTACCCATATAAGTCCGATGAAAAAATTGTTTAAGCTATTCGTATTCTTGTTTTTTGCATCTGCTTCGCTTAAAGCACAAAAAGTTTATTTTATTTATCTGCAAACCGATAACCTGCAACCCTTTTACGCCCGAATAGGAGAGAAGATTTATAACTCTACTTCTTCGGGTTACCTGATATTATCAAATCTTCGCGATAGTATTTACTCATTGAATATAGGAATACAGGGAGGTCAGGTTGCTGACCAGCCTTATTCAGTAACTGTAAATAAGAAAGACCAGGGTTTCCTGATCAAAAATTTTGGAGATAAAGGTTGGGGACTTTTCAACCTTACTACCATGGCTACAATCATGCCCGTAAGCAAATCAGTGAATCCAGTACAAGCCGTAAAGACAGAGAAACGAGAAGACAATGCATTTACAAATTTACTTGCAAAAGCTGCTGATGATTCAACTATCAAAGAAAAGCCTGTAATCGAAAAGCCGGCAGAACAAAAGACTGATGCGGCGACATTGAATACAGAAAAAAAGGAAGGTTTAAAAAGTGAAGCAAAAGAAATAACCCCATCTAAACAGGAAGAGATCAAAAAAGGACTAGTTGTAGCTCCTGTAATTATAAACGAAAAGCCCAAAGTTGATACTCCAGTGGTTAAAGAACAAGTGCAGGAATCCAAAAATGCTGCGCAAATGAAAGAGGATTCAATTTTAGTCGCAAAAAACAATGAGGCTGAAATATTGAAACAAGAAGAATTACGAAAACAAGATTCAATCGAAAAAGCAAAGACACAAACAATTGCTGAAGTTGAATATAAGAGATCAGTTGTAAAACTGAAATCTGAAAGTTCAACAACCACTGGCATCGGCCTGGTCTTTATTGACATGTTGCCGAATGATAAAACCGATACTATCAGAATACTTATTCCCGCGGAAACAAAAACGACAAGTTCCATAGAATCAAAGCAGGAAGAAAAAAAACTTTTAGATGTTCCACCTGTTGATTCTGTTCAGAACGAAACACCAATAAGTGTTAACACAAAAAATAACAACTGTAAAGTTGTGGCCACGGAAAATGATTTTTTAAAGTTGAGAAAAAAAATGGCTGGTGAAAACAATGATTTTTTAGGGTTGAGAAAAAAAATAGTCGGAGAAAAAAATGATGATGATATGATTGCAGAAGCGAAAAAAGTTTTTAAGACCAAATGCTTTTCTACTTTACAAGTAAAAGATTTAGGCACCTTGTTTCGTACTGACGAGTCTAAGTATAAATTTTTTGATGCAGCATATCAATACGTGAGTGATGTTGGCAATTTCCCTACACTTCAATCAGAATTGAAGGAAGAATATTTTATCAACCGATTTAAAGCAATGTTACGGCAATAATTGAAATGCGTTACTTTCTCGAAGTGGCATATAAAGGCACCAATTACAGCGGTTTTCAGTCGCAAAAAAATGCCAATACAATACAAGCTGAAATACAGAAGGCTTTTAAAATCATTCTCAAAAAGGGATTGGAATTAACAGGTTCCTCACGTACCGATGCGGGTGTGCATGCTTGTCAAAACTATTTTCATTTCGATCTTGAAAGTGAGTTATCCTCACGGCTGGTATATAATTTGAATGCGATTTTGCCCACCGATATTGCAATAAAAAATCTACTGAAAGTAAAAGACAATGCACATTGTCGTTTTGATGCGATCAGTAGGGAATATAAATATCATATCTATCAAAAAAAGAACCCTTTCCTTACTGATAAAGCATTTTACTTTCCTTACACGTTAGATATTGAGGCAATGCAACAAGGCGCAGCTGCTATAAAAGATTATTCTGATTTTACTTCTTTTTCTAAACGAAATACCCAGGTTAAATCATTTATATGTAATATAATAGACAGCAAATGGGTAATTCAGGATGAATGTCTTATTTACAATGTAAAAGCAAATAGATTTTTGAGAGGAATGGTAAGAGCATTAACGGCAACTATGTTGAATCTGGGCCGAAGAAAGATAGACCATGCCACATTCAGAAGAATTATAGAAACGAAAGATTGCACCCTGGCTAACTTTTCGACACCTGCACATGGCTTATTTCTCACAGAAGTCTCTTTTCCTTTGAACTATTTTATATAATTTTTTATCCTGTAACATATACCAGTAGTGTATTTCGGACGTTTATACTTTCTCCATCTTAAAAAACATTTGGCAGGTAACGTTCCACACATATCTTTGCCGCCCGTTTGAATAAAACATAGCTCTTTAAATGTGGATGATTACTGAATGAAATGTGGAGAAAAACGGCAGCAAAAATTGGCTGATAAATGCAGCAACATTATCTTTGCCGCCCGCCTCAAAAATCTGAGGTAAGTTCTTCACAAAACAAATTGAAATTCACACCAAAAGCTGGAAAAAAATACAGCAATAATTTTGGTAGGAAACATACGAGCCTTTACCTTTGCACTCCCATTTTAAAAATGGGGTGGCGGTAATCGCTAAAGATCTTTGAAAGTAGGGAAGCAACAGCATTCCGATTATATCGGAATCAAGGTAAGTCAAGCGAAATACATTCGATTTGACACGTTAATTCTTGAGAATTAAAATGTCAGTATCAAACAACATTTACAATGGAGAGTTTGATCCTGGCTCAGGATGAACGCTAGCGGCAGGCTTAATACATGCAAGTCGTGGGGCAGCATGACTGTAGCAATACAGTTGATGGCGACCGGCAAACGGGTGCGGAACACGTACACAACCTTCCTT
>DASTZB010000327.1:0-8172 GCA_035764525.1 Chitinophagaceae bacterium
GTGGACAGTCTCCGTATATCAGGTGGTAAAATTGCAGATGCAAAAGTTCTTGGAGCGATCTTTAATATTTCTAACAAAGGGAAGCTGGTTAGCGAACCAATTGCGGGTAGAGACGCTGTATACGTTGTAAGAGTTGATGACCTAACTACCACATCAGTTGCAGTAGCAGATATTGAAATGCAAAAAGCCCAAATGAGACAAAGAGCCAAACAAATGCAAAGTTTTTACAGCTCACCCGTCAAGCTATTGAAAGGGCAGGCAACCATTAAAGATAATCGACGAAATTTTTATTGACAATAAGAATCAATGAATTGAAAGCCCGGGATTAAAAATACCGGGCTTTTTTGCGCCGCTTTTCGTAAACGAAAAGAACAAAAGCTGCGCTATTTTTGCAATATAATGAGTGATGAAATTGTAAATAAGGTTGCCGAAAGCGGGTTAGTTACGATTGACCTTGAAAAGTATCTTCCGCAAAAGGGGTCAATTGCCGTCTTTGATCTGAAAGATTTTCTTTTTATGGGCATGATATTAAAAGAAAAAGATTTCCGGGAAGCACTGAAAAATCTGGATTGGGAAAAATATAGAAACAAGAACGTAGCGATCGTCTGCACCGCTGATGCGATCATCCCCGTGTGGGCATATATGCTTGTTACAACATATCTTCAACCAATAGCAAAAGAGATAATTGTTGGAGACGAAAAAGAGATCTATAAAACTGTTTTTCTAAAAAATCTCTCTTTAATACACGAATCAGAGTTCGCGGATAAAAGAATAGTTTTAAAAGGCTGTGGCGAAACTCCGATCGATGATTTTGCATACGCAGAAGCAACCCGAAAATTGTTACCCGTTGCAAAAAGTATTATGTATGGAGAGCCATGTAGTACCGTCCCGGTCTACAAAAAGAAATAACCTTTATTGAACGGCCCCCAATAACACGGAAATATTTACCTTAACGGCGTAAAGAAAATGTGTTAATGAAAAAAACCTGGTGGGTTTTATTGCTTGTTACGCTGATCGCCATAGCGGCATCCATATTTATATATGGAAAAAACAAACCAAAGGAAAAATTTCCGGCGCATGTCGATTTTAATATTCATATAAGGCCGATACTTTCCGATCGTTGTTTTAAATGCCATGGTCCGGATTCAAAACAACGCAAAGCAAGCCTTCGTCTTGATATCCCCGATAGTGCATTTGCAGTTTTAAAAGAAAGCCCGGGAATGTTTGCCATTGTTCCTGGCAAACCAGATCAGTCCGAAGTTTATCATCGCATCATATCAGAAGATACAGCTGAACGGATGCCACCTCCATCATCAAACGTTTCTCTTTCTGAGTATGAGATAAAACTTATTGGGAAATGGATAAAGCAAGGCGCCGAATACAAACCACATTGGGCATTTATTGCACCGCAACCGCAACAGTTACCCGAAACAGATAATAAAAAATGGGCGAAGAACGAGATCGATCATTTTACACTTGCTAAAATGGAATCAATGGATCTTTCGCCAAACGAGCAAGCAGATAAAGAAAGATTATTAAAAAGAGTTTGTTTTGATCTCAGCGGCCTGCCGCCAACAATACAAATGCAGGAACTGTTTTTAGATGATAATGCTGCAAATGCTTATGAAAAAATTGTTGATGAGCTCTTAGCTAGTCAACATTATGGTGAAAAGATGGCTGTGGAATGGCTGGATGCCGCACGATATGCGGATAGTCACGGATACCAGGACGATGGTTTGCGAACAATGTGGCCATGGAGAGATTGGGTAATTCATGCTTTCAATGAAAATTATTCGTATGAAAAATTTGTTACCTGGCAACTGGCGGGCGACTTGCTTCCAGATCCAACAAAGGAAATGCTGCTGGCAACAGGATTTAACCGCAACCATAAAATAACACAAGAGGGCGGAGTGATCGATGAAGAATACAGGTTAGAATATGTAACTGATCGCACCAACACATTTGGAAAAACATTTTTAGCAATGACATTTGAGTGTGCCCATTGTCATGATCATAAGTTTGACCCTATTCCTCAAAGATCATATTACGGCACATTCGCTTTTTTTAATCAAATAAACGAAAAAGGATTGCTTGGAGATATCACACTTGCTTCTCTTGCCGATCCCCCGAATATGAAGATCAGCAGCGAGGATGTAAAAAATGTTTTACAATTCATCAATAAAAAAGACACGGCAGCGGTGGCGGTAATGATAATGAAAGACAGCAGCGAAGTGAGGTGCACCCATATTTTAAAACGAGGAGTATACGATCAATTGGGAGATGAAGTGCCTTTTGGCACGCCACCAAAAATCTTTCCATTTGATTCGACAAAGCTGGAAAAAAACAGACTTGGCTTGGCTAAATGGTTGTTTGATAAAAAACACCCACTTACATCGAGGGTTTTTGTAAATCGTATCTGGCAGGAGTTTTTTGGAAGAGGACTTGTAAAAACATCTGGTGATTTTGGAATGCAAGGCGAACCGCCGTCACATCCTGAATTACTCGATTGGCTCGCACTGGATTTTATGAACAACGGGTGGAATATAAAACGATTGGTAAAACAAATTGTAATGTCTGCTACATATTGCCAATCGTCTGTTGTAACAAAAGAAAAACTTTCAAAAGACCCCGATAATATTTTTCTTTCAAGATCATCAAGAATAAGATATGCGGCAGAATTTGTAAAGGACATTGTTTTGTCAAGCAGTGGGTTAATGAATGACGAGATCGGCGGGCCGAGCATTAAACCATATCAACCCAAAGGAATTTGGGAATCATCAACATCAGGCCGCGGACAATTGGCAAGATATGTACAGGATCATGATGAAAAACTCTATCGTCGCGGCATGTACACCTTTATTAAAAGAACTGTTCCACCACCATCGATGCTTACGTTTGATGGAGCAAACAGGGATCAATGCGAAGTAAAAAGAGTGAGAACGAATACACCGCTACAAGCATTGGTTTTATTAAATGACCCACAGGTTTTAGAAGCCGCAAGAGCATTAGCTGAAAAATTGCAAACAGAAAAAACTTCTGATGAACAAAGAATTGAAAAAGCATTTCGCCTGATCATTTGCAGAAAACCAAGTGAAAAGGAAAAGCAAAATCTTTTCGACTATTATAAAGAAGAAAGAGATGAATTTGTAAAACAATCCGCAAAAGCAGAAAGCTTTTTAAAAGTCGGCGAATACAAACACGAACAAAATATAGATAAGCCAGGAGCAGCAGCGCTGATGCAGGTTGTTCATACAATTTATAATATGGAAGAGGCTATAACAAAAACATAAACCCTCTATCCCCCTAAAAGGGAGACTTAGGATGTAGATGTTTTTTGTCCCGTAGGGACAAAATATTGGTAGATCAGAATAAAAAATTTATGGAAGAAAAAAAGTGTCAACCTATCTTAGGACAAGACATTACTGTAAGCACAAGAGTGCGACGCAACGGAAGATGATAGTAGTAATGAAGTTGATATTATAAAACATATTTCATGGCCAACGAATTTTTCGAGAATAGGTTGAACATTACACGCAAACATTTCCTTGGTAAGCTTAGTCTTGGCCTCGGTAGTGTTGCATTGGGTTCGTTGCTAATAAAAGATCTATTCAGCAGCGGATCGGCAGATATGTTACCGCCTGTTGGACTTCCTCATTTTGCGCCGAAGGCAAAACGCATCATTTACCTTTTTCAAAATGGGGCACCGTCACAATTGGAAAGTTTCGACTATAAGCCAACATTGATCAAAAGAATGGGTGAGGATCTGCCTGCATCAATAAGAATGGGACAACGATTGACAGGCATGACAGCAAACCAGGAAAAATTTCCAATGGTGGGATCGAAATTTGAATTCAAGCAATATGGGCAATCGGGAACATGGATAAGCGAACTGTTTCCAAACATTGGAAAAATCGCCGACGACATTTGTGTAATAAAAACAATGCACACTGAAGCGATCAATCATGATCCTGCATTGACATTTATACAAACAGGTGCACAACAAGGGAATCGTCCAAGCATGGGTTCATGGCTGAGCTATGGATTAGGAAGCGAGAATAAAAATCTTCCTGCATTTTGTGTGTTGCTTTCAAGAGGAAAAGGAAATGGACAAGGAGTTTATTCAAAACTCTGGACCAATGGTTTTCTTGATAGCATTCACCAGGGAGTGCAATTCAGCAACAGCGATGAACGAGTTTTGTATTTAAACAATCCGGAAGGAGCAGATAAACTAGACAGAAGAAAAATGTTGGACGAGCTGGCAAAGCTGAATGCATTGTCATTCGAAGAGTTTGGCGATCCTGAAATAAAAACAAAAGTCGAACAATATGAAATGGCATACCGCATGCAAACAGCGGTGCCGGAACTTACTGACCTAACAAAAGAATCTGATCAAATAATAAAAATGTATGGCCCGGAATGTTTGGTGCCCGGCACTTATGCTGCAAATTGTTTGCTGGCAAGAAAACTTTCAGAAGCAGGAGTAAGATTTGTTCAGTTGTATCACCAGGGCTGGGATCAGCACGGCAATCTTGTCGGCGAAATGCCGGGACAAGCAAAAGATACTGACCGCGCATCAGCCGCATTGGTAACGGATCTTAAACAAAGAGGATTGCTTGATGAAACACTAGTGATATGGGGCGGGGAATTCGGAAGAACAAATTATTGCCAGGGAGAATTGACAAAAGATAATTATGGTCGTGATCACCACCCGAGATGTTATAGCATTTGGATGGCAGGTGGGGGCATTAAACCCGGGATTTCTTATGGCGAAACCGATGAGTTCGGATATAATATTGTAAAAGATCCTGTTCATATAAACGATTTTCATGCAACTGTTTTGAAATTGATGGGCTTGAATCATGAAAAACTTGTTTATAAACACCTTGGTCGTCGCTATCGCTTGACCGATGTTGCGGGGCAGGTGGTAGATGGAGTACTTGCATAAAAAAGCAGCATGAAATTATTTCAGCGCATTTTATCCAATCTTAGTTTTTTTATCATCGTGATGCTTTTGTTTTTGTTATTCTTTCAAAACAAAGTATCGCTACCACCATCATTACAGGCGGTAGGTCGTATGCACCCGCTATTACTTCATTTACCCATCGGGCTTCTGGTTATCTCTTTTATTTTATGGATCGGCAAAAAAAATATTGATGCAAGATCTTTTCAAAAGATTTTTATTCTTGTATTACAGGTGACCGCATTTACCGCGGCACTTACTGCGTTGATGGGTTTTTTTCTTTCCAGAGAAGGCGGCTATGATGAAAACATTCTTTCAAAACATAAAGCGCTTGGCATAACAACCGCAATTTTATCCTATACACTTTTATTAGTGTATCAATCTTTTCCGGAAAAAAAATTTGTTTTTGGAGCGACCATCACATTATCGCTGGTGGCAATGATCTTTGGAAGTCATTTCGGCTCCAACCTGACACATGGTGAAGGCTTTGTATGGCAACCATTGAAGAGTGATAAAGAAAGTGAAGAAGAAAAGATCACTGACAGCAGTTCATTATTTACCGCAGCTATCCGGCCGATCCTGAAATCAAAATGTTTTTCCTGTCATAATGAAAAGAAAGCGAAAGGCGGATTGATCATGACAACAGAAGAAAAAATTCTGGAAGGTGGAAAGAAAGGACCAATTTGGAAATCCGGTGACGCATTGAACAGCCACATTATTCAAAACATCAATTTACCCGAAGACGAGAAAAAACATATGCCGCCAAAAGGCAAACCACAATTAAGCCAGGAACAAATTGATCTCTTATTTGTATGGATACAATCAGGGGCCGATATGAAAAAAACAATGAAGGATTATCCAGGTGACGACACGGTAAAGATCCTTGCAGCAAAATTTATTCATTTACCAAAGACGGAAACAGAAAAAATATATTCTTTCGCAGCCATACCGGCTTCAACAATTCAAAAGTTGAGCGGCCCGTTTTGTTCGGTATTTCCACTATCACAAAATTCACCAGCATTACAAGCAGATTTTTTTGTAAAAGAAAAATTTGACAGGAAAAAATTGGAGGAGCTTTTAAAAGTAAAACAGCAGCTTGTTGTGCTCAATCTTGGAAATATGCCCGTTACCGATGCGGATATGAAAACGATCAATCAATTTACAAATCTTGAAAAACTGATCTTGAATAATTCATTGATCACTAACAATGCAATAAACGATCTCAAAAAGCTAAAGAGCCTACAATCACTATCGCTTGCGGGAACTAAAATTGATAGAAATGCATCGCCATCATTTTCACAGTTCGATTCATTGAAAGAAGTTTTTATCTGGAATACAAGAATTTCGGCAACCGAAGCAGACGAATTACAAAAGCAAAACAAAAAGATAAGATTTGACCGGGGTTATATTCCTGACGAGAATGAAATACTTGCATTGACGCCGCCAATGGTAAAGAACGAAGATTTTATTTTACCGGAGAACGAAAAGATCGAATTAAAACACCAGGTGGGAGGCGTTAGCATACGATATACTACTGACGGCTCAGACCCCGATAGCATCACTTCTCCTATCTATAATGATCCTTTGGCCGTTAATGGATTTACAATGGTCAAGGCTAAGGCAATAAGAACAGGATGGTACAGCAGCCCTGTTGCATCATTTACTTTTTTTAAAAAAGGAATAAAACCATCAAGTGCAGAATTAATAAATCCACCGAATGAAAAATATAAAGGGAATGGAGCGGCAACATTATTTGATCTTAAAAAAGGGTTGGCTGAAAATTTCGGCGATGCGGCGTGGCTTGGCTTTAGAGAAAAACCGTTTGTTGGGATCTTTTATTTTGATACGGTACGAAACATCAACAGCATTTCGATAAGCTATAATGAAAATGTGCAGTCTTATTTAATGCCGCCGGCAGAAGTAGAAATTTGGGCTGGGGATAGCAAAGACAAATTAAAATTATTAAAGAAGGCGACTGCAATACAACCAACTAAGGACGAAAAGAATATTGTAAGAATGGAGGGATTGAAAATAGATATTCCACAATCAACATATAAATGGTACAAAATAGTTGCAAAGAATGTTTTAAAATTACCAGCCTGGCATCCTGGGAAAGGAGAAAAGGCCTGGATCTTTATAGACGAAATATTTTTTAATTAAATAATTATGAAACGAAAAGAGTTTATCCAAAGCAGCAGCTTGCTTATTGCAGGCAGTATGATCGCAAGGGAAAAATTATTTGAGATCGTCGATGGCGAAGTGGTTTATGGCCAGCACGAAAAAAGGTATAAGCTGGTAAAAGATTGGGTAAAGGCAGACGCAGCAACATTGCCGGTAAATGATTGCCATGAAATGGTGCAAGACGCCAAAGGCAGAATTGTTTTGTTGACAAATGAAACAAAGAACAATGTTATATTTTTTAATAAAAAGGGGAAGCTGTTAAATACCTGGGGTCATGATTTTCCGGGAGCACATGGACTTACAATATGGGGTGATAATGAACAATTATTTTTTATAACCGATACCGTAAAGAATCAATTCTATAAAACAACGATCGATGGGCAAATTTTACAAACATGGAATTACCCTGTCGAGACTGAAAAATATTTTGATCCAAAACGATTTATTCCTACCGAAACAGCCATTACAAAAGACGGCGAGATATATCTAGCCGATGGTTATGGCATGCAATACATTACACATTATGATGCGCAGGGAAAAATCAAAAATATTTTCGGCGGCAGAGGCACCCTAGAAAAGCATTTTGACAATGCACACGGCATAACGATCGATCATCGTACAAGTCCTGAAACACTAATTATTACCGACAGGACCCGTTGTTGTTTCAAACGATTTTCAATGAAAGGAGAATATATTGAAACCATCTCTTTGCCCGGTGCATGTGTTTGCCGTCCTGTGATAAAAGGTAATTACCTATATGCAGCCGTTCTCCGTTCACCCAATCTTGATACTGTTGATTCCGGATTTGTCATTATTCTCAATAAAGAAAACAAAGTTGTTTCTGTTATTTGCGGCTCAGAAGCGGCTTATGAAAATGAAAAATTAAAACCATTTCATCAAACCGATAAGCTTTTCAAACATCCGCATGATGTATTGGTGGATGACGAAGAAAATCTTTATGTATGCCAGTGGAGTTCGGGCAAGGTCTATCCTTATAAATTCAAGCCGGTAAAATAATTTTTATGGTCATT
>DASTZB010000328.1:0-6828 GCA_035764525.1 Chitinophagaceae bacterium
TGCCCACTTAGCTGCCTCGGAAAGATGAGCTCTTGATGATTGATCAATTCCGAATCCAAACAATGATGTCTCCTGGTTTTGTTCTGTGTGTTGTTCCATATTTAATTTTTTTTTATAAAGAATTAAGATTTACAATTATCAAATACCGTTTATTTATAAATTCCTCCTGGTACCTCGAAATACTATGGTGCCAACCATGAAAAGGGGGTGAATGGAAGATTTCTTAAGACCCAAAAAGAAACAACCGCAATCACAACCGTATATGAAAATACCGGTTTGTAAATAAAAGATGATGCGGGATGTTTCTTACCCCAGGTAAAAGCAAGAATAAAATAAACTATCAACGGTAAGAATAAAATAAATAAAAAGTTATAATCAATGGCTGCTAGAATATGACCATTTAATAAAGCATGTAAAGATCGTTGTATTCCACAGCCCGGACAATATATGCCTGTCAATTCGTGAAAAAAACATTTTGGTAAGTTGCCGTTCTTTGGTTCTACAAAAAAATAAAGCAGCAGGATAGCCCCCGCTGCTAATATAAAAACTAAGGTCCTTAAAAATTTAATGTTCATTGGACAACTAGCTGTTAGACGAAGCGCTTCCAATACCCCAAAGGGTTATTCCTAACACGAAATAAAACAAGCATACTATAACTATCCATGCGATACCAACCCAGAAACCAATCTTTGTCCATTTAGCAGCTTCCTTCCTTGCTTTTTCAGCGCCTTCATTATCACCTGCAGCAAGCTTGGAATTTACCTGCGCTGCAAACACAATTCCCGCAACTCCAAACGGCATACCGCATCCACAAAGTATGACTACTAATATAGCTTCAACCAACCAGTTTTCGCTAAAAGGACCCTTTGGTCCGGGAGGAACCATGTTTAGATTTTCCATGATGTTAGTTTTGGTTCTAGAATTATGAAAGCATAAATATAATGAGCATATTTTAATATGCAATAGCAAACAAAACTCTTTCTTTACTTGGCTTTCCACTAAGAATGCACACTCCTTTTTCCTGTGGATTATTGAACGGAATGCAGCGAATGGTCGCTTTTGTTCTCTCTTTTATTTCCACTTCGGTTTCAACGGTACCATCCCAATGTGCAGCAACAAAGCCGCCTTTTTCATTAAGTGTCTTTACAAAATCATCCCAACTGTCGACTGGAGTAATATGTTGTTCACGATATTTCAAAGCATTGTGATAAAGATTTTGCTGAATCTCTTCAAGCAATTTTGTTATGTGATCTGCCAACACTAAAATCGGAACTTGCTGCTTTTCTTTTGTATCTCTTCTTGCAAGCTCCACAACATTGTTTTCCATATCACGAAGTCCCATGGCAAGTCGCACAGGTACTCCTTTCAATTCATACTCTGCAAATTTCCATCCTGGTCTTGTATTGTCATTATTATCATACTTTACACGGATACCTGCAGCTTTGAGTTCTTTCATTATTTCATTTGCCTTAGCATCGATCACTGGTTTTGATTCTTCACCTTTGTAGATTGGAACGATCACTACCTGGAATGGAGCGATCCTTGGCGGCAATACAAGTCCCTGGTCGTCGCTATGGGCCATCACCAGTGCTCCGATCAATCTTGTACTTACTCCCCAACTAGTTGCCCAAACATATTCCTGTTGGTTTTCTTTGTTTAGAAATTTCACTTCAAATGCCTTTGCAAAATTTTGTCCCAGGAAATGTGATGTGCCACACTGCAATGCTTTTCCATCCTGCATCAAACCCTCAATACAATACGTGTCGATTGCTCCGGCAAATCTTTCACTGGCAGATTTTACACCTCTTATTACAGGCAACGCCATAAACTCTTCGGCAAATGTTGCATACACTTCAAGCATTCGCTTTGTTTCTTCAATAGCGTCTTCAGCCGTAGCATGAGCCGTATGACCTTCCTGCCAAAGAAATTCAGCAGTACGTAAAAACAGTCGTGTTCTCATTTCCCAACGCACCACATTTGCCCATTGGTTAATGAGTAATGGAAGATCACGATAAGATTGGATCCAGTCTCTGTAGGTATTCCAGATGATCGCCTCACTTGTTGGACGAATGATAAGCTCTTCATCTAGTTTTGAATCCGGATCAACCATCAGCGTTCCTTTTTTACCTGGGTTTGCTTTTAAACGATAGTGAGTGACAACAGCACATTCTTTTGCAAAGCCTTCTGCATGTCCTTCTTCTTTTTCCAAAAAACTTTTTGGAACAAACAAAGGGAAATAAGCATTTTGATGGCCGGTATCCTTAAACATTTTGTCCAACGCATCCCTCATATTTTCCCAAAGTGCAAATCCGTAGGGTTTTATCACCATACACCCCCTGACTGCAGAATAATCTGCTAAACCGCCTTTTAATACAAGGTCATTATACCATTGGGAATAATCTTCAGCTCTTGTTGTAATCCCTTTACTCATAAATGAAGATCCGCTTAAGACGGAGGTTTTAAATTATTGAAAATAGATCAACCGGAGTTACTACAGATGAATGGAGCGTCGCAACAAAAGATCAATCAGGAAACCGATGCCGGCTCAATAAAAATCTTTAACATCTTTAAAATAACGAACGGTTGAATCTTACGTTTTAATTAACAACGGATTTCGCAATTTTACATCGAGCGGCAAAATATTTGATGCTCAAAGATATGTGTCGGAAATCCGGCGCAAATGTAGTAACTTCAATTTTATAAACCACTTAAACTCCCTGCCATGAAACGTCAAATTTTACTTTTGGCAATTACCGCAGCAGCATTAAGCAGTTGTACTACCGCATACAAAACAGGTCAAACTCCCGATGATGTTTACTTTTCTCCTACACGTCCGCAAGATGACTATGTACGTGTACAAGAAAAAGAAGACGATCAGTATCGATATGACGACAATTATTATGATGACCGTTATCTGCGTATGAAGGTACATAACCGTACACAATGGAATACTCTTGATGATTGGTATTCCTATGATCGTTTAGGTTATCAGGCCAATCGTTTTTACGGCTCTTATTACAACCCTTACACTTCCTGGAACTACTATAACAATCCTTATTGCCGTAACAATGTTATCGCTTATTATCCCGGGCAAACAGGACATCCCGGTCTAATAAACGTAATTCAAAACGATCCCAAACCAAGGAGTTTTAATTTGGCCAGTTATACAAACACGAACTTTAATAACACTAACACCAATAGCAACTTTAAAATGAATTCTTATAATCCCGGAACAAGCAGGCCGGCTTATAACAACAGGAATTCAAATAACGGATTTAGCAATACACTTAAACAAATTTTTAATAGCGGAAATAACAATAGCAACAGTTCATATACACCTTCATCAAGAAGTTATTCGCCGAGTTCAAGCTCACCCAGTAGTAGTGGCAGTTCCGGTTCATCTGGAAGCAGCGGAAGCAGCAGCGGTGGCGCAACTCGTCCAAGCAGAGGTGGCAACTAAATCATAAACATGAAGCAGGCTAGACAATTGAAGCATTTTTTGAATGTTTCATGCTTCATATTATCTAAAATTTTATACTCTTCTATATGAAAGGAAAAATCTACACGGTCATTTTTCTTCTTTCCTCTTACATATCCTTTTCACAAACACCCGAAGATGCATTACGATTATCATGGTTTCAATTAAAAGGAACTGCAAGGAACCAGGCAATTGGTGGAGCAATGGTTTCACTCGGTGGGGATGCAACCGCGAATCATATTAACCCGGCTGGCCTTGCCTTTTTCAAAACCTCTGATTTTTTTCTTACCCCGGGTCTTCAGTTTGGAAAAAGCAAAAGTATGTTCAGGGGAACAAACAATACAGGTAGTGGCCAAACTTCGTTTGACCTCGGAACATCCGGCTTTGTATTCGGAGGTTTTGGTCACAAGGCAAAAAACTCTTTTGGCATTACCGTTACGCAACAAGCTAATTTCAATTATACAACTTATTATAAGGGGTTAAATGATTATAGCAGTTATGCTGAACCATTGGCAGATGAATTTGCAGCCTCTAATCTTTACCCGGATGATGCATTAAAATATGACTCAAAAATTTCGATCCCAACAAAGATGGCGATTTATACATACCTGGTGGATACAGCCAGAGTAAATGGCAATCTCCAGGTAATAGCCCGATCGGAAAATCCTTCAACAAGAGATCAGGAAAACCGGGTAGAATCAAAAGGTGGTATCACAGAAATAAATCTCGGATGGGGATCAGAAGTGAGCAAAAAGTTTATGGCAGGAATTAGTCTTGGAATAAATATTATCAACCAGGAGCGGAGAACATATTTTCATGAATCCGATGCAACTGGTAATGCAAATAACGACTTCAATTTTCTGACATACGACGAAACATTTATTTTAAAAGGCTATGGTCTGAATCTTCGGGGAGGTTTAATTTATCGCCCTAAAGAATATATCCGTTTAGGACTGGCAGTGCACACGCCTACCTGGATGCCTTTGAAAGAAACAGTAAGTTCAGGATTTGCAGCAGACCTTGAGAATTTATTCGGCCCCGGCCATGGCTATGATAGCGTTGGTATGGCAACAATAACTGGTGGAAGTAAAGAAACCGAAAACAGTTATAATCTGAGTTCACCAACTAAGATCATGATCAGTGGGTCTTATGTCTTCAGAGAAGTGGAAGATATAACAAGGCAGAAAGGCTTTGTTACTGCTGACATAGAATACACGAATTACAAATGGATGAATTATAAACCCTACGAAGGAGAAACAACTACTGACACCAACACTGATTACGAACCTTATAATGATGCAATTGATGCAGTATATAAAGGAACCTTTAATTTCCGTTTGGGTGGCGAATTGAAATTTAAGACCATAATGGCCCGTGCTGGTTTTGCTTATTATACCAGTCCTTATAAAGACACTGAATTAAAAGGCAGAAAGATGTTTATAAGTGGCGGTCTTGGCTATAGAAATAAAGGAATGTTCATTGATCTTACTTATGTTCAGCGTTTAAATAAGGATGTAAACCTACCGTACCGAGTTAATTCTCCAAGAGCCAATACATTTGCAGACCTGAAAGAGAATGGAGGCAATGTGTTACTTACAGTTGGCTTCAAGATCTAAGTCGCAATCATACTAACTTGTTTGTCGGAAGGAGCTCCAATGGAGCTCTCTTTTATTTGCGAAGAAAACACAACAAGCATTTAGAAATTGAATTTTGTCAATTTTTTTCCCTGTTTTATGAAGTAAAAAAAATGGCACAGAATTAGTAATGCAAAATTTAAGGAAAAATTTAAAAACTATGAGACCGTTTGAAATCAAACTCGATTTCCCGGTGGCCTCATCCGATTTAAAAATTTCTCTTAATGCCACCGCGGAACTGCACCATTCAGAACCATATTACGTGGTTCATAATTTTTATCTTGCCGATAATAAAAAAAACAAAGACCATCATTCTGTATTGCCTGAGCAGCAGGTAAAGCGCATAAAACGAAATGGCGTGCCGGTATGGGTACATAATGATTCGGAGAAGGAGTCAGATCTAAGCATTGCGATCGGCGCCGGTATAGAAAGTAAGTTATCAAACCGGGAATTAAATTTGGTTGGATAGTTGTCGGAATTAAAAAAAACGTCTCGCTTAAGGCGAGACGCTTTTTCTCAGAGCAGTTGGTTTCGGTAGAATATTTTCATTTCTGCAACTCTGCTATTAGCAAAGTTGCAAGCTATCCCTTTATCTTAATTTCGATACGACGGTTCTTTTGTCTTCCTTCAGCTGTTTTATTGTCAGCAACCGGCTGTGTAGATCCGAACCCTGCTGTCACCAATCTATCCGCGTTAATTCCTTTGCTCACCAGGTATTTTTTGGTTGCTTCTGCCCTTTTAACAGATAATGGAATATTAACCTTAT
The DNA here is from genome assembly GCA_035764525.1 of Chitinophagaceae bacterium. Classification (GTDB taxonomy): domain Bacteria; phylum Bacteroidota; class Bacteroidia; order Chitinophagales; family Chitinophagaceae; genus VBAS01. Next base: position 5,879 of record DASTZB010000328.1, read on the forward strand.
CCGAACCGGTATTATCAGTATGTCCGTCAATCGTTACCTCAACATCAGAATTCCTCTTCAAATACGCAACAACAGTATCTAATATTGGTTTCCCTTTTGCAAGCAATATAGCACTTCCAGTTTTGAAGACAATTTCATAAGATTTTATACCAATTACAGGGCATCCAAAATTATCAGCAGGTCCGGCAACTTTGGGACATTTATCTTCCTCATCATTTACACCATCACCATCTGTATCCGGTACCGGGCAACCCTGGTAACGGGCAACTCCAGGCTGATTAATACATTTATCATCCTCATCGTTTATACCATCTTTATCCGTATCTGGAATAGGACAACCCTCATATTTAGCAAGTCCTGCAACAGTTGGACACTTGTCGTTTTCATCATTTATTCCATCTTTATCAGTATCCGGAACGGGACAACCATCATATTTTGCAACTCCCGGAACAGTAGGACATTTATCCCTATCGTCAATGATGCCGTCATTATCGCTATCCTTCGGAGGCGGTGGCGGTGGCGGCGGCGGAATTATCACCGGCTCTTTCTTTTTAGTAATTCGTCCGGAAATTCCAAACGCATGCATAAAATGATAATTAACTGTACCGGTCGTGATCGGCACTCTGTAAGTAGAGTTGATAAATAATCTACCCTCATTAAAAAAGTTTACATTCAATCCTAGTCCAAGCGGCATATATGCGCCATAATAAATACTATATTTTTGAGCGCCAAAACCACCGATCAAAAATGGCTGAAGCCAATATTTATCAGTAACCATTTTGAACTGTCCGGTTCCTTCCAACTGAAGCATGAACCTGTCAGTCCCATCAACCGGTTTGCCAGGAAGTGTTTGAGAAACATATGAGGCATGAAGTGCGCCACCAAAGTCGATATGTTTTGTTATTCCCTTAAAATAATGCAAGCCAATTCCCATTGACAGATCGTCACCA
>DASTZB010000329.1:0-3499 GCA_035764525.1 Chitinophagaceae bacterium
CCTTCTGCAACAGTTTTATCCAAAGCTGTCAATACATCGCTGGTTGGACCAGCACCCCAGTCTTTTATATTTCCTCTCAAAAACTTTTCGCCATAACCACCACTACCACGAGGATTGCAATACACAACGCCATAACCTTTACTACAGAAGTATTGATATTCGTGCCACATACTCAATTCGCCCGGACCCCACATAGCTGCGGGTCCTCCATGAATTTCTAAAAGCAATGGATATTTTTTACCTGCCTCATACCCGACCGGTTTCATTACCCAATACTCGACTGCCTGACCAATACTATTGGTGAAGCTATGTCTCTCGGGCATTGAAATTTGTTTTTGCTGTAGCCAGCCATCATTAAAACTTGTCACCCGTTTTGCATTGGTAACATTTGCATCTGCAATATAGAGCTCATTAGGATTTGCTACTTCTGTTTTTACATAAACAAGCTTTTCATTTACTATATCAAAACTTAATATGCCAGAATTAAAGTCGGTTGTTTGTTTGATCTGTTTTGTTTTTATATCAAGACGATATAATGGTGCGCCGCCATTACTTTGCGCAGTGAAATAAATGGCCTGGTCATCTTTACTCCAAACTGCATTCCCAACATTCCTGTCAAATGGTATATTGATCATATCTTTTTCAGAACCATTAACAGGCATAAGAGCCAATGTAGGAACTGATACATAATTTGTTTTGTTGTATTGAAAAGCGAGCCATTTGCCATTATTCGATAGCAATGCGTTGTTATAGGAAAAATCTTTTTTGCCAAGAATCATTCTCAATTTGCTACCATCTGCATTAGCGATAAAAATTTCAGATTCCTGTGAACGATCAGGGTGTTCGGTAGAATCTATGTCGGCTGTAATGATAAATTGTTTTCCATCGGGAGTGAACTGTAAATTATTATAGCGATAGAAACCACGGGTAACGGCCACCGGTGTTGCATTAGGCTGAACATTTACAACAAAGAACTGGTTAAAATTCATTTCAGCTGATAGATCGGTTTCACTTTGGAAATTTAATTTGTTCAGTACGGTTGCTTTCCTGTCATTCGCATTCATATCAAGATAGGCTCTTACTTCATTGATTGTTCCATCTGGGTTTGGTTTTGCAACAGGTGACATCATTTGCTCATTTTTATCATACCCTGGTTTTTCCATTGACCATGCCGGAGCTTTCTTTCCGGGATTAAGTAAAGAATCGTTCATCAGATCTCTTTGTCTAACTGATGCAGCAAAAGCAATTTGTTTTCCATCGGGACTCCATCTTGGTGCGCTTGCCCCGTATTTAAATTTTGTCAATTGCATCGGTTCTCCACCTGCAAATGACAAAATAAAAATTTGTGGACTACCATTAACAGTTCTTACAAAAGCTAATTGTTTTCCATCGGGACTCCATGCAGGTTGTGACGCTCCCTCTTTACTAAATGTAAGTTGACGCGGTGTGGCGCCAGGTTCTGTAGAAACCATCCATAGCTGGCTGGTATATTTATATTCCCATTTAGCAGTATCAGATTCTGGCTCAATAGAAGTAACAACAAATGCTGCTGTGCTTCCATCTTCGGTAAGCGTCACACCGCTTACTGTTTTTATCTTAAGCATATCGGTGACCAGGACGGCTTGCTTGCTTTGGGAATTTACATGAGCAGTAAGCAAAAACATAAAGGCTACAAACAGGTAACGCATAGTTGGAGTTTTTGTATTAGTAATAATTCAATTTTGAATATACAGCTTTCGTTGTAAATAGAACACGGGCAAACGAGCTCTTTGAATTCTGCAGGAACAATGGAACTAAAACCTTGTTATCTTTAAAGTATCACTGCACCCTTTATTTAATATTTGTTTCATGAAACAAAATATACATCGCCGCAGCTTTATTCGACACACCACGGCAGCTTTGGCAATTGCAGCATTTAAACCAAATAGTCTTAATTTATTTTGGTCTCCTCCAACCAGACGAGTGGCATTGATAGGCACGGGATGGTACGGCAAAAGTGATTTATTTCGCCTGATGCAAGTAGCGGCCATCGACGTAGTGGCTCTTTGTGATGTTGACAAACACCAATTAAGTAAAGCAGCTGATATGGTAAGTCAACGCCTGAAAAATAATAAGAAACCTGTTTTGTATGGCGATTACCGAAAATTATTAGCAGAACAAAAACCTGAGATCGTTTTGATCGGCACTCCCGATCACTGGCATGCTTTAACAACTATTGATTCTATTAAAGCCGGTGCCCATGTTTATGTGCAGAAACCGATCAGCGTTGATGTAACGGAAGGTGAGGCAATACTTGCCGCTGCAAGAAAAAATAAACGAGTGGTGCAGGTGGGTACACAGCGAAGAAGCACACCGCATCTTATAGATGCAAAAAAAAATATTGTGGACACTGGAATGCTTGGCAAAGTGTCACATGTAGAAATGTGTTGTTATTTTCATATGCGAAACAATGGAGATCCAGCAGTGCAACCTGTGCCGGATTTTTTTGATTATGAAATGTGGACCGGCCCTGCCCCTTTACGTCCTTATGATGGTTTGCCTCATATCCGATGGTGGCGAACATTCATGGAATATGGGAATGGTATTATGGGCGATATGTGTATTCACATGTTTGATACCGTAAGATGGATGCTGAATCTTGGCTGGCCTAAACGTATTAGTTCAACCGGAGGTATCTATGTTGATAAAACTGGCAAGAGTAATATTGCTGATACGCAAACCGCCATTTTTGAATATGAAGGATTGAATTGTGTATGGCAGCACAGAAGCTGGGGCACGCCTGCTGATCCTGAATATCCCTGGGCATTTAAAATTTTTGGTGATAAAGGAACACTTTGTGGCAGTACTATGAAATATGATTTTATCCCTGCAGACAAGGGAGAAAAAATTCATGGTGATGTGGTATATGAAAAAGAAAAATATCCTGACGATCTGACTGAGCCAGGTATAGAACTAAATGCAGCACCGGCAACAAGATTACACATGATTAATTTTCTTGAAGCAATTGATAAAGGGATCAAGCCAGTTGCAGATATTGAACAGGGACATATTTCTACGGCGAGTTGTATTCTTGCCAATCTTTCAATGCAGTTGAAGGGAAGACCGCTTATTTATGATCCATTAAAAAGAGAAGTAGTCGGTGATGCAGAGGCAACAAAGCTTTTGCAAAGAAAATATAGATCACCCTGGGTGCATCCATTACCGGAAAGCGTTTAGCGGTTGTTTTCCATCGGAACTCCATTCCGTCTGCGATGAGGTAGTGTTCACGATACATATATCTTTCATATTGCAGAAAAATTTATTTCATTGTTCCGACATATAGTTCAAATTGAAAATTGACCTACGATAAGTAATTGTCCAAATATTAAAAGATGTCTATTCTTTGAATATTTTAGTACTGACACTATACTTAACATGCCCAATGATAAACATTTTAAAAAAGAAATTTCCGGAACCCGAGTTGAAGGAAATGCTGGATAATATTTTGCAACAAGCCATG
>DASTZB010000330.1:0-3655 GCA_035764525.1 Chitinophagaceae bacterium
CTCCAAGGCCGAGCACTGCGGTCCCATTACTGATAACAGCAACAAGGTTTCCTTTCGCGGTGTATTTATATACATCTTCCGGGTTGGCGGCAATTTCTTTGCATGGTTCCGCCACACCCGGACTATAAGCCAGCGACAGATCTCTCTGCGTCTTTGCTTCCTTGGTTGGGACTACTTCAATTTTTCCTGGTCTTCCTTTTGAGTGATACTCGAGAGCCTGTTGTTTTCGGAGTTCGTTGGGTTGCATAAATTATTTTTATATTACCGGTTTTAGCTGTCATAAAATTTTTATTTGACAAGCTAATTACTGCTATTAAACTTTTATTGCGACACTCCATTCATCTTCCTGTTTTCTATTCTGCAAATAAGAGCATCACAACATTTACCGGTATGACAAGCAAAATGGGAGTGCAATGTACAAAATAATCGAGCTTAACAATATGATATCATTTGTTCGCATTTCCAGGTATGCGATACAGAAAGGAAAGAGGATAAAAATTATTGTTTAGTAATTTTTAATTCAGCCTTTATTTGATCGGCGGGTACCGGAGTGGGAACAGTTCCGGGATAAGGGGAAAGATTTATAAAATCAATTTTATATCCCATCATAGTTGTGTCCTTGTGATAATTTGGAGACATGTTTATTGTTGCTAATTCAAAAGAGCTTGTTTCATTATTTTTTGTTAAAGAAAATTTAGCAACTGCAGTTCCCTGCCATACACACATCGCATTTGCAGGACAACGGGAGTCACTGACCAGTGAATCGAAACAAAAACTTAATTTATCTCCATTAATCTTTCCCTCAGCACATTTTTTTAGAGCAAGGTTCAATGTGCCTTCTTTTAATTCAACGCCTGATTTTGAACATGAAATAACGAAAGCGGTCAGCGTAATAAATAGTATGAATAAAAGTGTTTTCATCGCTTGTTTAATTATCTGACAATGAATTTGAAATTATGGTTGTATAAGAGAATATTAAAACTTCAGATTGATTGAGTTTGGAATATGAAATTGACCGATACATTTAAATCAACGTTTTTTCCGATAAATATCCTTTCTTAATGAATCGGAAATTTTTTTAGATTCAAAATATTTCTTTAAAACCTTGAACAGCTTTTTCCTTGAAAAATAAATCATGTTAATTGCATTCCGAAATGCAAGCATACCAAAAATCACCCCTCCGAAAATAAAAGGCGCTCCAACTATAATTGCACCAGCATCTGCCCCGTTTGCCATGATTATTGCAAATAAAGCAATACCCGCCGAAGCTATAGCTGTGTTTACAAATAAGTGTTTATGCCCTCCATTATATTGCTTGAAATAGTAATTAATAATAGCCCGTGAGGTATCGTCTTTACCATATTGATCTAGGAACTGATGTTCTGAAATTTTCCAGGGCTTCGTAGTTCGTGTTGTATCATTAAAAAGAGTGTTTGCATTTACATTCCCAGTACAACTAAAAATAAGAACAGTAATAATTATTGGATGTATTGGTGCTTTCATAATTCTGTACGGACAGTGCTTGCAAAGCTGGTTTTATTCAATGAACTTCAAAAACAAAATATTGTTTTCTGTCGATTTTACTTTCATTTTGCGATGACATATTTCCTCTTGCCGGAGCTGGTATTCCAAGATATATATCCTTATTACAATCTGCCAAATTGAAACTATGTGTTATTTGGGAATAGGTCACATTCGTTGAACTATTAGGAATGCACAACCCGGTTTCTTTTTTTTCAATTAATTCAATACTAAATGTTCCTGCACCTTTCAAAACAACGCCAAATCTGAATATATAGCCGGGATTATTATCACAACCATATCGAAGATAAGTCGCATATCCGGTGCCGTAATTATTATAGTCAGGATTTAAGTTACTTAGAATAAGAAATTCGCAATAAGCGGATGGGTCAACTGGCGGCGTATTCGGAAAAATTTTAACCATATTTAATTGTAACCCCAAGGAAATTGAATCAGCTCCAATTAGTCGATTGCTTATTTTGTCAAGTAATATTTTGGATGGTGTGTTCAAGCTTATCCAGATGGTATCATTAATATTGTATTGTTTCTTATACGGATACAGTGAAATACTTTGTGTAAAGTCGTACTGCAGGTTCCTTGATGGATATTCAAATCTATCGCATTGGGTACCCATGATTGTAAATATGAGAAAAATAAAAAGCAGAGATTTAAAAAGTTTCCATTTCATATACGCGGTTATCAAAAAAAGTTATTAGCAGCAGAATGCTTTACAGCATGATAAATCAGCCAATTGTCGTTGGCAAATATTGACTACCTAATCCAGCGTTAGTTTAATAGACTTTGAAACAATAGAATTTTTATATGTTTTCTCATAGGGTAGAGGTTAGGATTTTTTGAAGAATCAATATGTGAATGTATGGAAAAATATTTTAAATTCTGCGTAGATAAAATTCAAAAGTGCTGAATCTACCTGGAATTTAAAGAGGATCCCAGCCATGCCATCAACCCCATTCCAACTTCAATGGCATTTTCATCAATATTGAAAGTAGGAGTGTGAACACCCGAAGTAATTCCTTTTTCTTTATTCATAACACCAACACGGTAAAAACAAGCGGGTATTTGCTGTGCGTAATAACCAAAATCTTCGGCACCCATCCGTAATTCTGTTTCTTCCACGTTATCACTTCCCAGGAATTCACTAGCTGCGTTTTTTACAGAGCTATTTAATTCTTCATTATTAATAACAGCAGGGTAACCTTTATCAATATGGACATCAATTTCACCACCCATACTATGAACAAGTTCTTTTGAAATTCTTTCTATTAGTCGGTGTGCTTCTGCCCTCCATTTTTCATCCATTGCACGAAATGTACCCATCAGCTTCACTTCATTTGGAATTACATTGGTGGTGGCACCACCCTGGAACGATGTGATTGATAAAACAGAAGGGTCAAATGGATTTGAGTTTCGGCTTATTACTTGTTGAAGACCTATTATTAAATGCGAAGCGATCAGGATCGGATCAACACATAAATGCGGCGAGGCAGCATGACCACCTTTTCCTTTTATGGTGAAATAAAGTTCATCAGCGCTGGCCATCACCTTACCACTTCTGAAACTTGTTTTACCAACCGGCATGCCTGTATGCACATGCATCGCAACAATGCCTGAAGGTTTGGGATTTTCCAGCACACCTTCTTTTATCATGTAGCTGGCACCGCCTGGATTTTTTTCTTCACCCGGTTGAAAAATCAGTTTGATAGTTCCCTGCCATTCATTCTTTAATTCATTTAAAATTTTTGAAGCGCCAAGCAAACAGGTTGTATGCACATCATGCCCGCAGGCATGCATGATGCCTTTCTTAGTTGACCTGTAAGGCACGTCATTCTCTTCGAGTATTGGCAATGCATCAATATCAGCACGGATAGCAAATACACGGCTATCAGGATTTTTTCCTTTTATTAAGCCAACAACACCGGTTGTTGCTTTTACTTCATAAGGAATTCCAAATTCGCCAAGCTTGCTTTGAATGAATTTTGAAGTTTCAAATTCCTGGTAGCTCAATTCAGGATTAGCATGAAGATGATGACGTATCGCAATAAATTCTGCAGAATATTCTTTTGCCAGTTTTTTGATTTTATCCCTCATCCGGCAAAAATAACGATTGAAAAGG
>DASTZB010000331.1:0-2167 GCA_035764525.1 Chitinophagaceae bacterium
AAACAACAACATGGTATAAGGTTCAATTAGATGACAATGGTTGCGTCAATAATGATTCGGTAAGAGTCCGGGTTGTGGACAGGGTTACGTTAAAAGTAAGACCCGATACAACATTTTGCGCTGGTGATGGAGTTCAGCTAGGCGCTAACACAGATGGATTAAAATTTTTATGGACACCGAATTTAAATCTTAACAATCCCATCATCCTTAACCCCGTTGTAAATCCTCCTGTAACTACCACTTACCAGCTTACTGCAAAAATTGGAAAATGTTCTGCTACTGATGATGTAACCGTTTTCCCTGTTCCTTATCCAATAGTTAATGCGGGGCCTGACGTTTCAATATGTTATAATACTTCTGTACAATTAAATGCAAGTATTGTTGCCAATAGTTTTTTTTGGCGGCCCCAAGGCTCCTTGAGCGATCCGAATATTCTTAATCCTATTGCTCACCCGGCATCGACAACGAAATATATTTTAACGGCAACTGATATATTAGGATGCCCTAAACCCAGCTACGATACGGTCATTGTTACTGTTCTACCCAAGGTAAAAGCTTCAGCTGGTAGAGATACAATGATAGTTTTCGGTCAACCACTGCAATTAAATGCCAGCGGTGGTGAAAATTATTTATGGACACCACCTTCTTATTTAAACAATACAGCCATTTCAAATCCGCTTGCAAAGATCAATGAAACTATAGACAGCATCCGTTATAAAGTTTATGTAACTGATCTGCTGGGTTGCCTTGATTCAGCATCTATACTTGTAAAAATTTTTAGAACGAATCCTCAAATATTTGTCCCAACTGGTTTCACTCCTAATGGCGATGGTTTGAATGATGTTTTAAAACCAATTGCCGTCGGAGTTAAACGGATAGACTACTTCAGGGTTTATAATCGCTGGGGGCAACTTGTATTCAGTACAACTGTGAATGGGCTAGGATGGAATGGAGAGATTGGTGGCAAACCGCAAACTACAAATACTTTTGTATGGCTGGTAAAAGCTGTTGATTATACCGGCAAGGCAATTTTCCAAAAAGGAACAAGTACACTTATCAGGTAAATGCCAGTTATATTATCTTCGCTTTCTTTGTTCATACTTCTTACTTCAGATTTCATTTTATGTCTAAAATTGTTTTCATTACCGGCGCATCATCAGGATTTGGAAAAGCATGTGCGGAAAAATTTGCTTGTCATGGTTATGATATAATTATTAATGGGCGGCGAGAGGACAGGCTTCTTGAATTAAAAGAGCATCTTGAAAAAAAATACAACACGGCGATTCTTGTTTCAGCTTTTGATGTACGAAACAGGAATGAAGTCTTTGAAGCTATAAAAAACATTCCTGATGATTGGCAGCATGTAGATGTCTTAATAAATAATGCTGGCCTTGCACTTGGCAGAGATTATTTTGATGATGCAGATATTGATGACTGGGACACGATGATAGACACAAATGTGAAAGGTTTACTTTATTCAACAAAAGCATTGATGCCATTTATTAAAAAAAGCACTTCTCCTCATATTATCAATCTTGGTTCTGTAGCAAAAGACGTTTATGAAAAAGGAAATGTTTATTGTGCTACCAAAGCTGCTGTTGATATTCTTTCACAATCGATGAGAGTTGATCTTTTAAGACATGGAATAAAAGTCACTGCCATACATCCCGGCGCAGCAGAAACGGAGTTTTCTCTTGTTCGATTTAAAGGTGATGAAGCCACTGCTAAAAAAATATATGATGGTCTTATCCCGCTTACTGCAGAAGACGTTGCCGACGTTATCTATTACTGCACCACCTTGCCACCTCATGTTTGCATTAATGATCTTGTATTGACCTGCATTCAACAGGCTAATGCAATTTATTTTAATCGCAAATAGAGTGACAACAACCAACATTTTTTCACCTGATTAAATCGATTTCGTAGATTTACGACTTTGGGTTCCACCCCCTCTGTTAAGTACTAATTGTTTTTACTAAATCCACCTTTTTAAACTTACGTAATAGATCTTGGAAATTGTACCCGGATTTGAATATTGTTAATTAAAAATTTAGAACTCAGACCGATAGAATCTATTTTTATGAGGTTATCATTTCCATACCTGTTAAGAACCCTTATGAAAAAGCCGTGCCTTGTTTTATTGATCTCAATGTTTAGCATTCTCTCT
>DASTZB010000332.1:0-2832 GCA_035764525.1 Chitinophagaceae bacterium
AGTGCAAGCGAAGTACTTGCAGGCGCCTTGCAGGATTGGTGCCGTGCAACGATCATTGGCCGCAGAACGTTTGGCAAAGGCCTTGTACAGCAACAATATTCATTAAGTGATGGAGGCGCTATTCGGCTGACTGTGGCGAGATATTATACTCCAAAAGGCCGAAGCATTCAACGTTCTTATCAAGGTGGGAAAGAAAAGTATTTAGAAGAAATTGCAGATCGATATGAAAATGGTGAGGTTACTCATCTTGATACTGCCAAAGTTGTAAATGGTAAAATTTATAAAACCCAATGCGGTGATACAGTATACGGTGGTGGTGGTATCACACCTAAATACTTTGTGGGTCTTGACACGGGTACCTTACACAGAAACGTAAGCAAGCTGTATTTAAGTGGTTCGCTAAATACTTTTATGTACACTTACTACATCCGCCACATGGATGAATTAAATAAGTTTACCACACCGCAGGATTTTACTGCAAACTATAATAACCTTGAACCCATGTGGCAGGAACTGGTAGCATATGCAGCGAAGGATAGCATCGATCTGAAACAAGTATCCGGGGCTGATAAAGATTATTTGCAAAAGAGAATTAAAGCCCAACTAGCGAGGTTCAAGTGGAGATCAAAAGGGTTTTACGAAGTAATAAACGGTGATGATCCCGCTATAAAAAAAGCGTTGGAAGTTTTAGAAAAATAAAAAAGCAATCCGCTGTGGGCGCATTGCTTAATCTAAATGAGGATTGGTGGAAAATTTATGTTGAGGGTTTATTCTCCGTTTATGCCCTTCTTATCATACCAGTGCTTTTTCTCAACGAAATAAGAACCGATAAGACCGAGGCCACCACCCATTGCTATCAGGGCAAAATAAATTCCAACCGGCTCAATTCTGTAGGGTAGATTCATGTCGACGAAAAAAGCGATAAGCAATCCAGCGCCTGCTCCGAGTAATAACAATCCCCACTTTAAACTCCTGAATGGTGCGGGGCGAAACAACTTGTCTTTAGGATTCATCCCTTTTTCAATCATTGCGAGGTTTTCTCTTTTGTAGAGATAAACGATCCCAAATATTAAGGCGCAAAAGGTTAGTGGAATAAATATTGCTGCCACCATTTCTGTTCCGTGCATAATTCAAATTTTATTGTTAGTAAATTGATTCCTGTTCTTTTAGACTACATGCCTTGTTTCCAGGTTACAGCCACAAAAGAACTTTTAAATAAATGATCTATGCATCTATGACTACATGCTTTAATGCCGGGTTACAGGCAACCGTATGTTCCTTCGTTCCTGCCCACACTATAATATATAGTAGAAATTAGGTCTAACTTTATTGTAACCAAAGGCCATCTCTGGTAGTCTTAGTTATTGAATGTCAATTGGACTTGGTGATAATGAGATCATAAGCAGGGTGCTTAAGGGTGAGCAGAATGCCTATGCTGAACTGGTAAACCGTTACCAGGCCTATGTCTTTACCCTCGTCTTGCGTATGATCAAGAGCAGGGAAGATGCGGAAGAAGTAGCGCAGGATGTATTTGTAAAGGCGTACCGCTCCCTGGCTGATTTCAGGGGTGAATCGAAATTCAGTACCTGGTTGTATACGATTGCGAACACAACTTCTATTACTTTTTTGAGAAAAAAGAAGCTGGATGTCCATTCTTTAGATAATGAAAAAGTATTTGAAGTAGCCGATAGCAAGGATTCAGGTTTCAAGGCAAATTTGGTTGAACAGAAATCAAGAGTAAATATGGTGAATGAGGCCATTGCAATGTTAAGTACTGATGATGCTGAGATCATTACTTTATTTTATAAGGCCGAGCAAAATCTGGAAGAGATAAGCAGGATACTGAGACTTGAAACCAATACGGTGAAGGTGAGATTGCACCGGGCAAGAACAAGGTTAAAAGAAAAAATGGAAAAAAACTTTAGCGAAGAAGTAAAAAATATTTATTAAACTGTGTTGTATGAACCAGGAAAAAAATCTTGAACAGCAACTGTGGGCATATATTGATGGAATTTCTTCCAGCGAAGAAAGAACTTCAATTGAAAAAATGCTGCAAAACAATCTTGAATGGAAAAGCAAATACCATGAATTGATAGAGGTTCATCAATTGATGAATAGTACGGAACTGGAACAGCCTTCCATGCGTTTTACAAAAAATGTAATGGAAAAAATTGCGCAGTATCATATTGCGCCGGCAGCTAAAAATTATATTAATAAAAAGATCATTTGGGGAATTGCCGGCTTTTTCTTCACACTTATTATTGTATTCCTTATTTATGGATTTGCCCAGGTAGATTGGACCTCATCAACAGATTCAAAATATTCGATAGATCTTTCACGTCTTTCACAAGTTGATTATAGCAAGGTCTTCAACAACAATTTTGTAAATGCCTTTATGATGGTGAATGTGCTGTTGGGACTGGTATTGCTTGACAGAGTTCTTGCTAACAAACGAAAGAAATTTCAGAAACAAGTCTGACCACAGCTTATCAGAATTTAAAATCAAAGCCAAGTTTGTTAAAGTTGATAGTGATGTTATGTCACTAAGTCCGGTATGCCCTTCCTTTCCAGGAGGGGCTCATTATTTTACTCACGAATGACAGTTTAATACTCGGGCTAAAAAAGTAACTTTGCTCTCTAACCAACAAATATGGATATTAAAAACAACATCCTTGAAACGATCGGTAATACCCCCCTTATAAAATTGAATAAGATCACTAAAGATTTTCCTTGTGCTGTGGCGGCCAAGGTCGATTATTTTAATCCCGGCAACTCTATTAAAGATCGCATGGCTGTAAAAATGATCGAGGTAGCAGAAAAAGAAGGAAAACT
>DASTZB010000333.1:0-7041 GCA_035764525.1 Chitinophagaceae bacterium
TGTTGTTTGATGATAAGTTTCGCCTGGCTTCAGTATTGTACTGGGGAAAGTGGGTTGATTCGGAGAATCAGGAAAATGTTGTGTTTCCAAACAAAGGCCCGCATGTTTAACATATTTTGCCCCGCCTCTTGTATTTTTCAATGAACCATCTAAGAAATTACCACTGTAAAATTGAATTCCCGGTTCATTAGTTGAAACTTCCATATATCTTCCACTTGCTGCATGATAAAGAGAAGCAGCACTATTTCCATTTAATACCCAGTTATGATCATACCCTCCGGAAACATTTGCAATATCTCGTCCGATCTTTTTTGCAGAAGTAAAATCCATTGGAGTTCCTTTCACATCATCGATCTTTCCCGTTGGGATCAATTTATCATTCACGGGGGTGTACTTGTTTGCATTTAACTTAAGTTCATGATCAAGGATCGTAGTATCAGTTCCTGCAGATAAATTAAAATAACAATGATTGGTTAGATTTATTGGCGTTGCCTTATCACCAGTAGCCGCATAGTCGATCTTTAACCCGTTATCATCACTTAAAGAATACATCACATCGACAGACAAATTACCCGGATAACCCTCTTCACCATCTTTGCTTAAATAAGAAAGCAACAAGCTTGAATCATTAAATAATTTCACTGACCAAATTACTTTATCAAATCCTTTAAGACCCCCGTGCAAAGTATTTCCATCATTATTCGCCGCCAATGTATAGTCCTTTCCATCGAGTTTAAACTTTGCATTGGCGATCCTGTTTGCATAACGACCAACCAAACAACCAAAATAAGGATTGCCAGTCTGAGTATATCCGTCTAATGATTCATAACCTAGAACCACATCACCCATCTTCCCATTCTTATCAGGAGTAATAATATCAGTCACAGTTCCCCCATAATTCAGAATTTTTACAACCATTCCATTCTTATTCGACAATGTATATTGAAATACACTGTCAGTACCAAGCATTCCATAAAAACTCTTTCTTCCTATTCCAAGAGATCCTGTTGATCCAGTTGGTTCTTTTTTTTCTTCTTCTTTTGGCATAAGCTTACAACTTAAGGCGATTGTACTAATTACGATTCCAACAAGCAATTTTTTCATTTTGACTTTTGATTTTTGACTTTTGACTTAATAGTTGAGTTTAACATCAGTGATCTTCGTTGGTAGCCATACCTGCATTTCATTCTTACCGCGGTTAGCCCATGTGTAATAAGGTATAGCAATAATTTTTTTCTTCTCTGTTTTTAATGTCAGCCCATCTTCCCCAACAGTTATTACAGGGATTTCTGCTGTCAGTGCTTTTACCGGTTCATCCAATATTTTATAATCTATCGTTTCAAATTTTGTGTTTTCCGGAATGATCACATTCCATGCTTTACCATTGTTATCTGCGCCTTCAATGCAATATACAACAGGACCACGCTGAATGGCGATCCGGCCTTTATCCTGTTTCAACTCTTCTCTTGCAACTACTTTATTTGTTTGCATTGGCAACTCATACATCACAACGTCCCCTTTCTTCCACTCACGGTTAATGATGATATAGCCATTCTCAATTCTTACTGCCTCATCTTTACCATTCACTTTTAGATATATGATGGCAGAACCAAAATCAGAAAAATCATAAAGATCGCTGGTAGAAGTTTGTCCCTGAGCCCAGCCGGGAACACGGACATACAAACTAAATTTTGAATTTTTAGCAGGGTCGATCATCAATTTCACCTTGCCCGTCCAAGGATAATTCGTCTCCATCTTCACACCCACAGTTGCGCTCTTCAAAGGAATGGTTGTATTACTTCCCACAAATAAATTTACATAGATTGCATCATCACTTTTTGCATATATATAATTTCCTAATGAAGAAACCAACCTTGCAATATTGGCAGGGCAACAAGCCGTACCGAACCACTCCCTTCTTTGATGCTGACCACGACTCGCCAGTGGATTACCATAAAAAAATCTGTCACCGCTCAAACTCAATCCATCTAATGCACCATTGTATAAACTTCGTTCCAGCACATCAATATATTCTGCATTGCCAGTCAACGCATTCATTCGCTGGTTCCAGAAAACCATTCCAACACTTGCACAAGTTTCACAATATGCTTGTTCATTCGGAAGATCATAATCATTTGTAAAGCCCTCATTGCTTCCAGCAGATCCTATTCCACCTGTGATATACATATTGCGATACACCACATCTTCCCAGACATTCCGCATTGCTTTCATATAATCCACATCACCGGTTTGTGCAGCTACATCTGCGGCACCCGTATACATATACATGGCACGAACTGCATGTCCCGTAATTTGAGTCTGTTGCTTTACAGGCAATACATCCTGCGCATAGGCAGTGTCTTTCCAATCGGTCCATGTATAACCTTTTGCTAATTTTTTTCCACGTTCGCTCAATAACCAATCGGCAAGCCTCAAATACTTTTCATTCCTTGTTACTTTATACAATTTCACCAATGCAAGCTCCAGTTCCTGGTGACCAGTTACCCAATCTCTTTTGCCCGGACCAAACAATGCATCAAACTGATCAGCCCACTTGATACATACATCAAGCAGCTTTCTTTTCCCTGTTGCATTAAAATAAGCAACACCTGCCTCGATCATATGTCCCGCATTATAATCTTCGTGCATGCTCATGTCTGTGTAGCGATCCTGTAAACCTTTCAATGTGTACCAGGTATTTAAATAACCGTCGGGTTGTTGAGCAGCTGCGATCTTATCGATCCATTCATCGCATTTCTTTTCCATCTCGACACTTGGATGCGTTTTTAATGAATAGGCCATTGCTTCCAGCGCCTTGAACACATCACTGTCATCATAAAAGATGCCTTCATGCTTCTCCCCTTTTTTTCTTGCAACTTTTTCAAAATTCCTCATTCGTGGGGTTGCTACTTCGGTTTGATAAATACAAGCAGATAAAGTTTTCGTCGCCACTTTATCGATCTTCGGTTTCCAGAATTCGTCCGTGATATTTACATCTGCAAAATTTACCGGCTCGATCTTCTGTAAATGTGTTTGAGAAAAATTTTTTACGGAGATGATACCAGCAATAATTACGAAATATATTTTTTTCATTTAATAATCTTTTATTCACTATGCTTTTAAAGCGATCATTTTTCGGTCTGTTTGAAATTTAGTCATACATCTCAAAAATTCGTAATTTAGCAATTGAAACTTTAGACTATGAACAAAGGAATCAATCTTGTTTGTTTGTTTATTTCCATCTTACCAGTTATTGTATTATTATTTCTATATAATAGCCTTGGCGCTTTTATTTACACAAAAATTTCTGGTCCAAATGGACTGAGTGTTACAAAAAGCAATTTCCTGTTTTTCACAATTTGTTTTAGCATCTTGTTCTATTATGCTTCTATTTTGATCTCACAACGGCTAATTAACTTCAGCTCTTTCATAAGCCAACCGAATTTGAGAAGTCTAATCAACGTGCTATTTTCTATTTTAACTATCCTACTGATCCTATCAAACTTATAGGCTCTGGTTATACTACCTGGAATCCATACGCATACGGATCATCATCTTTATCTATATTAATTTTATTAAATCCATAGATCTTTGCCCAGCCTTCTATACCCGGTCTTATCGCAGGTCTTCCATTCACGGTCAGTTCCCCCTCAATTGTACCGTTGAATTTACTGCCAATTATACTTTCATGAACAAATACATCCCCCTTTTTCAATTTTCCTTTTGTATACCATTGCGCCATCCTTGCACTCGTACCTGTACCACATGGACTGCGATCAATGGCTTTATCTCCGTAGAACACAGCGTTGCGTGCTGTTGATGCTTTATCAATCACCGCACCAGTCCAAAGAATGTGTGAACACCCATTAATCGTTGGATCTTCCGGATGAACAAACTCATATTTAGCATTAATGTTTTTTCTTAATTCTCTTGCCCATGCAATTAATTTATCTGCCGGGTAATATTCTAATCCTTTAAAATTTTTTTGCGCATCCACGATCGCATAAAAATTTCCGCCATACGAAACATCGATGACTAATTCGCCCAATTCAGGACATTCAGCAGTTATTCCCTCTTTGTCCAAATAAGCAGGCACATTTGTCAATTTTACACTTTTCACTTTTGCCCTTTCACTTTTGTATTCAATATTCACTAATCCTGCAGGCGCCTCCATTCTTATTTTGCCCGGACTTTTAGGAGTAATCAATCCTTCCTCAATAGCAATAGTTATGGTTCCGATCGTTCCATGACCGCACATTGGGAGGCAACCGCTTGTTTCAATAAATAAAACTGCAAAATCATTTTGGACATCATGCGGAGGATATAAAATACTGCCACTCATCATATCATGTCCGCGAGGCTCGAACATTAATCCTTTTCTTATCCAATCATATTCTTTTAGAAAATGCTGCCGTTTTTCACTCATGGTTTTTCCTTCCAGCTCAGGCCCGCCCTCTGCAACAAGACGAACTGGATTACCACAAGTATGTGCATCAATACACTGAAAGGTCCATCCGCCAAACCTTTTTAAATCTGAATTGGGATATTTTTTTGTTATGGGCTTTGACATTGTCCGAATTTCCTCTTAATCCTTTTTAATCAAATTAATCGGGGTTCTATCTAAGCTTTGAGAGTTCATCAATCACATACACCCCTCTTCCATAAGTCCCGATCACCAATTTTTTATCTCTTGGATGAATAAACATATCGTTCACGGAAACTGCTGTGGGCAAATTGCCATTAATGCTCATCCATGATTTACCTGCATCCTTGCTTATATATGCACCCAAATCGGTACCACAATAAAGTACATCCTTCACATCGGGGTCCTCAATGATCACATTTGCCGGCGAAGGAGGAAGATTGGAAGAAACCAATTGCCATGTGCGGCCATCCCCACTTAGCTTGTATAGATAAGTTGTTTGATTATCCTGTCTCCGGTCATTCAAAGCGAGATATAGGTTGGGTGGATTACGTGTAGTAGAAGTAAAAAGCTTTGCTACATGTTTGTTCTTAGGAAGGTTATTAGTTATTTCCTGCCAGCTGGCTCCATCATTAATTGTAAGCCAAACCCGGCCATCATCAGTGCCCGCAACAACAAAACCCGGCTGGTCACCCTCTGCAATAGCAGTAATAGCCTGGTGATAGATCAAATAAGGATAGACACCTTTTGCGGATTCACTGTTGTAGGAAAGATCAGGGCTAATCATTTTCCAGGTGGCTCCACTATCAGTTGTTTTATACAAATGCTGAAGACCGTGATAAATTGTTTTATTATCAAACCTGCTTATTAAGGTTCCTGCCAGCCACTCTCCTCTTAATGAATCGATCCTTCCGACATCAAACTGGATAAATCTTTTTACTCCTTCACGTCTTGGTTTACTCATATCGGTTTTCATCAATCGCCCGTAATATGTAGATGAATAAACGATGTCAGGATTTACAGGATCAACTTGTACCTGCGTGCCTTCTCCGCCTGGCGCCATCCTCCATGGACGCAAAGTTGTATCAGGCGATTGACCAAATGTATTTGTAATATTTCCACTCATTGTGCCTTCATCCTGCACTGCGCCAAAAACATTGAATGGCGTTTTCATATCATAAGTAACTGTATAAAATTGCGTGGTTGGAATCTTATCAAAAAAGTTCTTCCATTTTATACCGCCATTATAAGTTAAAGTAACGCCGCCATCATTACCAACGATCATACGATCCGGATCTTTTTCATCAATCCACATTGCATGATTATCGCCATGTGTGAAATCTCCTGTTGTATCTGTTGGATGCCAAATTTTCCATGATTTTCCTCCATCGCGACTTATAGCTTTTGAAACACCGAACGCATAAACTTCGTTCTCATCCTTGGGATCAACACGTATTTGGCTGAATACCCAGCCATAAGTTCCTGAAAATGGAGTAAAGAAATCATGTATCTCCGCTTGTTTCTGCCATGTTTCGCCTTTATCATCGCTTCTGTAAATAGCGCCGCCAATTACTACTTTCTGAACTTGTCTTTCATAACTGTCAGTCTCTCCTGGTTTAGGATCTCTTTTTTTATTATGGTCATCAACAAATGCATATAACACTTTTGGATTTGATTCAGCTATCGCAATTCCAACTCGTCCGGTATTTTTTGTATCAGGCAATCCATTACCAATAACCTTCCACGTTTTGCCGCCGTCTGTTGTCTTATACAAATGATCACTGTCTTCTGGCATCGGATCACTCCATCTTTTTCTTATACGATTCCAGAAAGAAGCATATATAGTATTAGGATCAGTTGGGTCAATAACAAGATCTATACAACCGCTTTTTTCACTTTCAAATAAAATTTGTTTCCATGTTTTGCCGCCATCGGTTGTTTTATAAACGCCGCGATCTTTATTGTAAGTCCATTCATTGCCACTGGCAGCTACATAAACAATGTTTGGATCTTTTGGATGAACAATGATCCTGGCAATCGTCCCGGTATTTTCCAAACCAATATGCTTAAATGTTTTTCCTGCATCAGTTGATCTATACATACCAATACCTGGCAACGATGCACGAAAAATATTTGCCTCCCCAGTGCCAACATATAAAATATTTTTATCCGACGGAGCGAGAGCAATATCACCAATAGATTGTGTTGCTTCTTTATCAAAAATGGGTTTCCATGTATTTCCTGCGTCTTCTGTTTTCCATAAACCGCCGGTTGCAAATGCTGCATAAATAATATTGGGATCACCGGTGATACCTTCTACATCGGTACAGCGGCCACTTCGAATATCAGGTCCGACTAATCGCCATTGCAAAGTTTTATAGGGCGATTGCTCCATCATTTTCTTTTGCAATTCAAAGGCTGCAAGCTTTTCTGCGCCGGTTGTAGGTTTGTTTTGCTGAGCAAATAATGAAAGTGGTAAGAGTAGCAAGGCAAGTTTTCTCATATTTTATTTTTTAACTAAGAGAACGAAAGAGAGAAACAGAAAAGGAGTCACCCGTAAATTTCTATTGGCCTCCTTTCTCTTTTGAACTCTTAGTTTATTTTTTCAACTCGTTATT
>DASTZB010000334.1:0-23131 GCA_035764525.1 Chitinophagaceae bacterium
TTATTTGGTATGGTGATGTTCCTCGGCGCTATCACATCAAAAATTGCACGTATGCGAATCGACTTTGCAGCTAATGTTGCCGCTGGTATAGTCGCACTGTTTTTCCTTTTTTCCCAAATGCCAATAGCAAGCAGATGAAAACAGATGTGTTAATCAATTAACCATTAAAGAAAAGAAAATGGGATTAAAAGAAGCATAAAACCAAATAACTTTCTTTTCATAAACACCTTTTACAAAAGATGCCTGTTAAATGAATCTGCATAAAGAGAAGCTGCTTAGTTTTTCTCTTTTACAAAAACAAGGATTTGTCTTTTGCTTGATTTCTTCGGTACTCCATTCACAACCTGGGGAGCCAATTGTGGAGCATTCGCCATCATTCTTTCATTAATAAGATCGATCAGCGCTTCGCTTTTGGGATCACAAATGATATTTTTTGTGCTTACTACACCATCTGTTCCAATTTCATATTCTAACGTCACTGTATACCCACCTTTCTTGATCTTTTTTGTATTCGACATTTCTGTATTTATGATCTTGGTGTACTCATCAGTAAATTTTTTCCAGGTTCTATTGTTGTCTGAATATTTTAATTCGGTCTTTATCGGAGTAGTTGTAGCAGCGCCTGTTATTTGGGTTGTATCTGCACCGATCTTTTTAAGGGAATCGATCTGTACTTTTTTTATTGAATCCTCTTTTACCTTTTCCTCATTCACTTTGCTTTTTGCAACGAGGGTTGAATCAGCTTTCAATTTTCCGCTAAAAAGAGAATCTCTCAATGATTTTTTTTGAGCAAAACAAGTTGAACTGATAAATAAAACTGCTAATAAAAATAATCTGTTCATGGTTGTAATAAAAAGAGGTGTTTGTAAAGATATTTTATAATCTAACTCTTACTGAACAGCAATTGTTAATTTTTCTCGTCTTTAAAATAATCCATAGATCTGGCTGTCCACTTTGCGGATAATTTCACCAAGATGTTCCTCGTTCTCAGGGAATTTATTTTTATCAATATCAATTATTAACAAGGGGCCTTCTTTGTATGCATCGATCCATTTATTATAGAATTCATTTAACCGTTTCAAATAATCGAGCCTGATATTTTCTTCGTACTCCCTTCCCCTTTTTTGAATTTGCCCCACTAAAGTTGGAACAGATGCTTTAAGGTAAATAAGCAGATCTGGTGGCCTCACCATTTGCTTCAGCGTTTGAAAAAATTGAAAATAGTTATCAAAATCCCTTTTGCTCATCAATCCCATTTCATGAAGGTTGGGAGCAAAGATGTGAGCATCTTCATAGATCGTTCTGTCCTGGATTACTGTTTCGCTACCTTTTTGAATATCCACCAGCTGTGATAAGCGACTATTCAGAAAATAAATTTGAAGATTAAAGCTCCATCGCGGCATGTCCTCATAAAAATCATACAGGTAAGGATTATGATCAACGTCTTCAAATTGTGGTATCCATTTATAATGCTTACTCAATAACTCTGTCAATGTAGTTTTGCCGGCCCCGATATTACCCGCAATTGCTATATGCTTCGGTTTAGTTTTTGATTTTGCCATTTTCAAGTTTAGGTTGGCGATTCGTGGCAGATATAAGACTCAGATAAATGTAATCTAAAATCTGAAACCAGAAACCTTCAATTAAAAATATTTTAAACCCATTGCTTGCCTTACGATCTCCATTGTAGCCTTCGCACTTTTACGAGCCTTCTCAGCTCCTTGTTCCATTACCTGGCGCAGATATTTTTCGTCTCCCAATATAGCATTTACTTTTTCTCTTATTGGTGAAATAAATTTTACCATGTCCTGGCCTAACTGTTTTTTCATGTCGCCATAACGTATAGTGCACTTATTATAATCTTCATCAAATTTTTTTACTGTTTCATCTGAACTTACCAGTTTCATCAATAAAAATATATTTTGAATATAATCTGGTTTGGGAGAATTGCTTTCGGTCGGGCCGCTATCTGTTTTTGCCTTCATTACTTTTTTTCGGATAATATCATCCTCATCTGCCAGGTACAGCGTGGCATTCTGATTTTCACTTTTACTCATTTTACCAGCTCCGTCAAGGCTTGGCACTTTCACCAGCTGTGATCCATAATTAAATGCACGGGGTTCAGGAAATACATCACCATAACGGTGATTAAAACGATTAACAAAATTGCGAGCCATCTCAAGATGCTGTTCCTGGTCTTTTCCTACCGGAACTAATGAGGCCCTGTGTAAAATAATATCGGCTGTTTGCAAAACGGGATATGTCAGCAATCCTGCATTAACGTTATCCGGCTGTGCTCTTACTTTCTCTTTAAATGTTGTTGTCTTTTCCAGTTCACCAACATAGGCCATCATATTCAGGTACAGATACAATTCGCTGGTTTCATAAATATGACTTTGACAATAAAGCGCCACTTTATCGGGATCAAGACCACTGGCAATATTTTCTGCCAATACACGGTGAACATTTTGTTTGAGCTCTTTCGTATCCGGGTGTGTGGTGAGGGAATGTGCATCTGCTACCATAAAAAAACACTGATATTCCTCTTGCATTCGCACATAATTTTTTACTGCCCCGAAATAATTTCCGAGGTGTAAAAAACCGGTAGGCCTGATACCACTCATTACTATTTCCTTCTTTTTGCTCATAAGGCGGCGAAGATAAGGAAAGTCAGTCGGCGGTCGGCAGTTGGCAGATGGGGTTTCCCAATTGAAATTGTGCCATAATTATTTTCTATCCTCAATATTTACCATTTCGAACAATAGTTCGCCGACTGCTGATTGATGACTGCTGACTGACCGCTGTTAACTATATTTGTCAAATGGACGTAACCGATGCTTTGGTGGATAAACTGGCTCATTTATCAAGACTGGAATTTAATGCCGCTGACAAAGAAGAAATAAAAAACGATCTGCAGCGTATGATAAGTTTTGTAGAAAAATTAGACGAACTTGACCTCGAAGGAACTGAACCATTGCTGCATATGTCTTCGAATATAAATGTATTAAGAGAGGATGAAGTAAAAGGATCAGTGAGTCGGGCAGAAGCATTTAAAAATGCGCCAGCCCACGATGATAAATTTTTTAAAGTGCCTAAGGTTATTAAAAATCCTAAATAATAAAATATCAAACTCCAGCATTTCATTCGAGTTGGAATTTGACTCCCGGAATTTATGAACAGCGTAATACATCTCGACAAGATCAGGAAGAGTTATTTCATGGGCAAAATGGAGTTGGAGGTGCTAAAAGGTATTGCTCTTGACATTGACAGAAATGAATATGTTGCATTAATGGGTCCTTCTGGCTCGGGCAAAAGTACTTTGATGAATATCATTGGCTGCCTCGACACACCGAGTTCAGGCACTTATATTTTAAATGGACATGATATCAGCCAAACTGTAGACAATAAGCTTGCAGAAATTAGAAATAAAGAGATCGGGTTTGTGTTTCAGCAGTTCAATTTATTACCCAGATTAACAGCATTGGATAATGTGGCTTTGCCATTGGTATATGCGGGTATGGGCAAAAGACTTCGCACTGAAAAAGCAAAACATGTAATGGACCTGGTGAATCTTAGTGATCGCAGCCATCATAAACCAAATGAATTAAGCGGCGGTCAATGCCAGCGTGTAGCCATTGCAAGGGCATTGGTAAATGATCCTTCTATTATTCTTGCCGATGAACCAACAGGTAATCTTGATACAAAAACATCTTACGAGATCATGGAGATTTTTAACAAGATACACTCCAATGGCAATACAATTGTGCTTGTAACACATGAAGAAGACATTGCCAACCATGCACATCGTATCGTAAGGCTTCGTGATGGTATCATTGAAACAGATCGAAAAAATGAGAAAGTGGGCACGTATGCTCATCAGTAATTGTGCAAAACTTTATACAAGCTGCCTGATTATTCCGCATTCCTTTAGTGAAATTTGTTTCCCCTGAACATTCATTATTAATATGTCAATGAAGATCTATACAAAGACAGGTGACAAAGGAAAAACCTCGTTGATAGGTGGCACCAAAGTTTATAAATCCGATCTGCGGATCGAGAGTTATGGCACAGTTGATGAACTAAATTCATTTATGGGCTTATGTCTTGATCATTTAAAGTCACAAAACATATCAAATGTTTTAGCAGAGATTCAGGACCGTCTTTTCACCATTGGTTCTGCACTTGCCTGTGATCCTGAAAAAGAAACAAAACTTAAAATACCAGATCTGCATGAAGGGGATGTTGAGTTGCTGGAAAAAGAAATGGATAAAATGAATGAAGTGTTGCCGGTAATGAAATCATTTATTCTTCCGGGCGGGCATTTGGCCGTATCAACGCTTCATGTCGCAAGATGCGTTTGTCGCCGTGCCGAACGTTGTTGTGTAAGAATGCAGAAAAAAGAAATGGAAGTTGAATCGCTTATCATCAAATATCTTAACAGGCTTAGTGATTATTTGTTTGTATTAGCAAGATTTGCTGCTCATCAATTAAAAGTCGAAGAAATTCCCTGGAAACCGAGAGTTTAATTAGCAAATATGCCAATGTGCAGATGTGCCAATTAATACCCAAAACATAGATATTAATTTTCAGAAAGCAAGCCATCAGCACATGTGCAAATCTGCACATTGGCACATTATTCTATCCTCCCATCTTTCATATGCAAAACTCTATCACTAAGTTGTGAGAGTTCTTCATTGTGAGTTACAATCAAAAAAGTTTGATTGAATTGTTTTCTCAGATCAAAAAATAATTGATGAAGTTCCTGTGCATTGGCGCTATCAAGATTCCCGGTAGGCTCATCCGCAAATACGATATCAGGATTATTTATTAAGGCACGTGCTACAGCCACCCTTTGTTGTTCACCTCCTGAAAGCTGGTTGGGTTTGTTCTCATTTCTATCAACAAGCCCCAATAATTTTAAAAGTCCTTCGGCTTTATTCCTCACCTCTTTTTTATTTCTTCCCGCCAACCACCCAGGAATGCACACATTTTCCAATGCAGTAAATTCAGGTAACAAATGGTGAAACTGGAAAACGAAACCTATGTGCTTATTCCGGAAAGCAGCCAATTTATTCCCCCAAAGCAGGCTAAGAGCGGTATTGTTGATAACTATTTCTCCCATATCGGCTTTATCGAGAGAGCCGAGAATATGCAGTAAAGTGCTTTTACCGCTTCCTGACGGACCTACAATAGCCACTACTTCTCCCTTATTAATTTCTAGATTTACACCCCTTAGAACCTCCAGAGAGCCATAACGTTTATAAATATTTTTACCAGTGAGCATGCAGCCTTTATGGAATTTAGTTAATCAATTAATCTGTAAACCCGGGCCCTAAAAATAAGCGGTTCAAATGAGGCTTCGAAATTTAAGAAACCATTTATACGTGAGGTAAAAACCCCGATTTGGTAAATTCGTTATTAAAGCTACATTTGCGAAAAATTTGAGGGGCCGGGGCAGCGTTGTAAATAGCATACCCGATTCCTTAATATCAAAAACCCAAGAAATGTTCTGGACCTTAGAATTAGCATCATATCTCGAAGAAGCGCCCTGGCCGGCGACAAAAGATGAACTCATCGACTATTCAATCCGTAGTGGTGCCCCTATTGAAGTGGTAGAAAATCTGCAGGAGTTGGAAGACGAAGGAGGCGAAGTTTATGAAAGCATCGAAGACATCTGGCCCGATTATCCCAGCCAGGAAGATTTTATGTTCAATGAAGATGAATATTAAACCCCTGTCCCCTAAAGGGGAACTTAGGTAATATCTTAACTATAATAAAAAACCGTCTTATTAATTGAGACGGTTTTTTGTTGTCAGCTATGTTGCTACTATTATGCTCCTGTTGTGTCACTCAATTGTACTTCCGGTACATTATTCAGCATTTCTGCATTGTCAAACTGAGCGTAGCGAAGGGCAGCAAATTATTCAGTAACTCCTAATTTCTGCATTACCTCATTGCTTACACCGGTTGTTGAATAACCACCATCATGAAATAAGTTTTGCATTGTCACCATTCTTGTAAGGTCAGAAAAAAGGGTAATACAATAATTGGCACAGTCCTCTGCGGTCGCATTACCAAGCGGTGCAATTGAATTTGCATAATCAAAGAAATCTCCAAAGCCCTTGATGCCTGTGCCCGCTGTTGTCTTGGTTGGTGATTGGGAAACGGTATTGATACGAACTTTCTTTTCCACGCCATAGTGATAACCGAAACTGCGGGCAATAGATTCGAGCATCGCTTTTATATCTGCCATATCGGTATAGAAAGGATATGTTCTTTGTGCCGCCATATAAGTCAGCGCCACCACACTTCCCCATTCATTTATCGCATCTAATTTCCTTGCCACTGCCAGCATTTTATGAAAAGACATTGCCGAAACATCGATCCCTTTCATGAAATAATCATAATTAGATTCTGTGTAAGGGATCTTTTTCCTAATGTTAACACTCATGCCGATCGAATGAAGAACAAAGTCGATCTTTCCACCAAGCACTTCCTGTGATTTAGTAAAAAGATTTGTGAGCTCATCAACATTGGTGGCATCCGCCGGAATGATCTCAGATTTTGTTTTCTCTGCCAGCTTATTGATCTCTCCCATTCTCATAGCGATGGGAGCATTAGTCAACACAAAAGTTCCGCCTTCTTCATATGCCTTTTCTGCTACTTTCCATGCAATGGAATTAGCGTCCAGCGCACCAGTAATGATCCCCCTTTTTCCTTTTAAAAGATTATATGCCATAGCAATTTATTTGTGGCGGTAAATGTAAGAAGTTATTTAATTAGCTCGGCGGGGTAAAGGTTTCCAATAATAAATACCATAAAAAATGATAGAATAAAAACAAGGATCAAGACAACTAAAAAATAGAAAAGCAATCTTGGGAATGAATGTCTCGGTTTAATAATATTTTGCAGCCATTTATTCAGGACATAGCCAAGGATCATAAACCCAATGATCAATAAAAGAATGATCGCAGATTTCACTGGCAGATTTGCACATTTTCAAATTTGCTAATTTCCTACCATCTCTCTCGCATTCTCCATAGCTGCGGCTGTCGGTTTTTCTCCACTTAGCATCTTAGCTATTGCTGTTATCCTTTCATCTTTATTCAACAAGCGAATATTCGTTTTCACTTCATCTTTTACGATCGCTTTATAAACAAAGAAATGAGCATTTGCTTTTCCGGCAATTTGTGGCTGATGCGTAATGCAAATCACCTGGCGATTATTAGCAAGCTCTTTCATAATAATTCCCACCTGTCTTGCCGCCTCACCAGAAATACCTGTGTCAATTTCATCAAATATCAACGTTGGCATATCGAGTTTTTGTGCAACTAAAGATTTTATACAAAGCATTAATCTGCTCAACTCACCCCCACTTGCCACTTTCCTAACTGGCAAAAATTGTTTACTGCGATTTGCATCAAATAAAAACTCAATTCCGTTTTTCCCAAATGCATTCAACTCAGCCTCATCTTTTATCTCAGCTTTGAGCTTTGCATTTGGCATTCCTACCTGTGCAAGTAATTTATTTACTTTTTCTTCAAGAGGCTTTACCTGTTTTTTCCTTGCTTCTGAAATTTCATTTGCCAATCGCAAAGCATTCTTATAAACTGCCGCCAGTTCCTTTTCTTTTTGTTGGGTGCTATCATCTATATTTAAAACTGCCTGTAATTTTTCTTCAAGTTTTTTTTGAATTTCCAGCAATTCATTGGTAGTTTTTACCCCATGTTTCTTGATCAGCTTATACCCCAACGAAAGGCGTTCATTCAATTGTTCAATTTTTTCTGGACTGTAATTGATATGATCACTGATGTTGTCAAGATCACCGGCTACATCCTGTAATTCCAATTGAGCAGATTGTAATCTTTGTACAAGCTCCGGCAATTGCGGATGAAAAGATGAATAAACCTGCAATTGATTTGATAAAACTTTCAATTGGTTTACAACCGGGCTTTCACTTTCTTTTAATTCAAAATATACTTTTGATAAAGCGCCTTTGATCTCTTCAGAATTATTAAGCATTTTAAGTTCAGCATCCGTTTCCTCCAACTCATTTTCTCTAAAACCTGCTTCGTTAAGTTCAGTAAATTGGAAACGATTATAATCCGCTTCCTTGTCGAATTGTTGCTTTTGATCTCTCAGTCCATCAAGTTCCTGCTGAATTCGTTTCCATTCACTATAAACGACTCTGTATTCTCCTATAATGTTTTTATTTCCTGCCAACGCATCGATCACTTCCCGTTGAAAATCATTTTCGCCTAATTGCAACGCATCAAACTGCTGATGAAGATCAACCAGTAAACTGCTTAAATCTCTTAGTTGTTCAAGATTGACAGGGGTGTCATTTATAAATGCTCTTGATTTCCCATTCACACCTATCTCTCTTCTCAATACCAACTCCTCATCGGCATCCAGTTCATTGTCTTTCAAAAATTTTTTTACACCAGCTTTTGTTTCAGCTTTAAAAACTCCCTCTACAATGCATTTCTTTTCTTTATTCACCAATGCCGATGAATCCGCTCTATCACCCAATATCAATCCCAATGCACCCATGATAATGGATTTACCGGCGCCGGTTTCCCCGGTCACTACATTCATTCCATCCGGAAATTTTATATCAATGGCATCGATGATAGCGTAATTCTGAATAGAGAGTTGTTTCAGCATGAACCGCAATTTAAACAAAAAGCCTATTTAATATTTTTTTACTCTACTCGTCATTGCGAGTCAGAGCGAAGCGATGACGAAGCAACAAAAAACCCCGCCTGGATAAATCAGGACGGGGTAAAAAAAATCTATTTATAAATTATTTTATCTCAACTGATGCGTGAAGATCGTTGTCAACCAACACACGGCCACAGTTTTCGCAAACCATAATTTTTTTGTGCTGGCGTATCTCACTTTGTTTTTGTGGAGGAATAGCATAGAAACAACCGCCACAAGCATCTCTTTCCACCTGTACAACAGCAAGGCCATTGCGATAGCTATGACGGATCTTGGTATAACTTGTCAACAAACGTGGATCAACTGATTCTTTTGCCTCAGCTGCCAGTTTATTAAAATGTTTTTCTTCCTTTTCGGTAGACGCAATGATCTTTTCCAGTTCTTCTTTCTTTGTATTCAGGATACCTTCCTTTGCTCCAATTGTTTTTTTCGCTTTTTCAAGCAACACAGCTTTCTCAGAGATCTCATCAGTAGCATCCTTAATATGCTTTTCAGCCAGCTTCACTTCCAGCTGCTGCATTTCAATTTCCTTATTGATCGCTTCAAACTCACGGTTATTTTTTACGTTATTGCTTTGCTTCTCGTATTTCTTAACCAAGGCTCCTGACTCCTTAATAGCTTCTTTCTTCTGCTCAATAAATTCAGTGATACCATTTATTTCTTCTTCAATACGGGTTTGTCTTGCATGCAATCCCTGTATCTCATCTTCAAGATCGGCAACTTCCATTGGCAGTTCACCTTTCAATACTTTTAATTCGTCCAGCTTCGAATCAATTTTCTGAAGTGTTACCAGGCTGGTAAGTTTTTCCTGAACCGAATACTCTTTTACTGTACTCATTTATTTGATGATTGTTTTAATTTGATAGTTTCTCTTATGAACCAAGCTTCTTACTCACTATTAAACTTATGTTGCGACGCTCCATTTATCTTTCTTTTCACTGCTCAACAATTGCGTCGCAGTTTACTCAGAGCGAAGCGAAGAGTCGCACTCTTGTACTTTTTATCTGCTATTCAGCTTATAAAAAGTAACGGACCGGGTTCGTATTAACTTCTGTTTTAAGGACGGCAAAGGTAGGGAATTTTTGTTCCAAAAATTCCTGCAAGAGGTTGATGGTGAATTGTTCACTTTCGTAATGGCCAATGTCGGCAATAATCATTTTATCATTGGCGTCAAAAAACTCATGGTATTTGACATCAGAAGTGATAAAGACGTCCGCGTCGGCCGCCAAAGCACTGGAAATCAGGAAACTTCCTGCGCCTCCACATACCGCCACCTTCGAGATTAGTTTATTTAATAATTCGGTATGCTTGATAACCTTAAGCTTGAATTTTTCTTTCAAGGTCTTTAAAAACATTTTTCCATCTAATGGCTCTTTCAACTCTCCAATCACGCCTGAACCTATCAACGAAAATCGATTGTCCAATTTGATCACATCATATGCTACCTCTTCATAAGGATGGGTCTCCAGTAAGCTTTTTAATATCCGACCCTCAAGCCATGAAGGAAAGATTACTTCAACTTTTATTTCATTTTCTTTATGAAGTTCTCCCGGTTTGCCGACATAAGGATCTGTATCCAACCCTCCTTTAAACGTTCCAAAACCTTCAGTATTAAAACTGCATTCCTTATAATTACCAATATGTCCACCGCCTGCATCAAAAATTGCTTGTCTTACATTATCTGAATGAGTGATTGGAACAAAAGTGTATAATTTTTTAAGTTGATTTTCTTTTGGCGCAAGCACCGATATATTCTTCAATCCGACTAGTTCAGCAATTCTTCCATTTACCCCATTTAATACATTATCAAGATTTGTATGGATCGCATACAGCGCTATATCATTTTTAATGGCGTTGATCACGGCCTTTTGAACATAGTTTTTTCCTGTAATTTTTTTTAATCCCGAAAAAACAATTGGATGATGTGACACAATGAGATTACAACCCTTCTCTTTTGCCTCATCTACAACTGCCGATGTAGCATCTAACGAGATCAGGATGCCGGTACAATCAACATTCCCATTGCCTGTAATAAGACCGGCATTGTCATAGCTCTCCTGCAATGAAGGCGGAGCCAAGGTTTCGAGTGATGAAATGACATCTTTTATTTTCATCGGTTAAAGATAATAAAGCCGGAATTCCCCTATCTTCGAAAAAGTGTAAAAAAAATGACACCTGAATTGAAATGCTTTCGTAACTTTTGCGTCCCTTATCTCCGAAATTATCCCCGGCCCTTTTTTATTTGAACAAAAAATATTGCTATGCCAAGGAGAAAAACCTACAACTATCTTCTTCTTTTATTTATTGTTTTTTCAGGTTTAGCCGGCACACCAACGGAAGACGTTCTTTCAAAAAAAGAAAGAAAGTTCGCGGCTGACCATATGAAAAGCACAAAGACTGAATTACAGGATGCCATCAAAGGACTTAATGCGACGCAGTTAACGTATAAAGTATCGGCCGAGAAATGGTCGGTACAGGAATGTATTTACCATGTCGCCATTTCTGAAAAAACACTTTGGGCAATGCTGGAAACAAGTATGAAGGCCGGACCAACTCCTGAAAAGAAAAAAGATCTGAAAGTTACCGACGAGCAGGTGATAAGAATGACGGAGGACAGAACCAATAAAGTGAAGACCTTCGCACCGTTAGAACCCCAAAACACCCCATA
Organism: Chitinophagaceae bacterium; assembly: GCA_035764525.1. Taxonomy (GTDB): domain Bacteria; phylum Bacteroidota; class Bacteroidia; order Chitinophagales; family Chitinophagaceae; genus VBAS01. The sequence goes on from DASTZB010000334.1 coordinate 11,393, forward strand.
CAAAAGTCTTGACGAGGCAATGAATGATTTCAAAACTGCAAGAGCAGCTCATATTAAATACATAAAAGCAACCTCTGAAGATCTGCGTAATCATTTTGTACAAATGCCTTTTGGCCTGCTTGATTGTTACCAGCTTTGTCTTCTGATCTCTTCGCACACTGATCGCCATGTGCAACAATTAAGCGAAGTAAAGGCCGATTCCGGCTTTCCAAAATGAAATCCTCTAAAATAGATCGCCGCTCCAGGAGCGGTTTTTGTGTTTATAAAATGCCCCATTTACTATTGCATAGGTCGCTGATAATAATTATCTTGCCTTTCCATTTTAAGCCCACTTATGAAAAGACTCATACCCTTTTGTTTTATAATGATCTCACTTGCCAGCTGTGAAAAAGCAGTTGAAAAAATCGGTGAAGATCTTGTTATTAAAGCCATGACCGATGGTCAATGGAAGATCACAAAATTTACTCAAAGTGGTACTGATATAACTTCCAACTTTTCGGGTTATAAATTTCAATATTATAGTAATAAAACGGTTGATGCTATTTTAAACGGAGTAACGGAAAGAACCGGCGCTTGGGATGGAAACGCGACCGCCATGACCACATGGGCCAATTTTGCCGGAGCGCCAAACCCGATTTCATTAATAAATGGAACCTGGAATATTACAAACAGCGGCTGGACATATGTAGAGGCAACTCAGACCAATGGAACGGAGGTAAAGACCCTACGATTAGATAAACAATAGAATAATAGATCCTATCCTACCTTGATCAGCAGCATCACTGTTGATCTTTTAAACGAAAAACAATAGGTGAGGTCAATAAATGACCTTGTTTGTTTTTAGACTTTTGCTAGCCTATCCTTTATCCTACGTTTTCTAAATCAGTTAATCATTTTTTGTTAAACCTATAATTCTTGCGACCCTATCATAACTATATCAGTTTGCTTTTTAATAGAATGCTATTAGAAGTGAGGCTTCTGAAGCTCTATCTAATCACTATATCAATTGGGTTTTTTGCTTTCTCAACAATTGCCATTGCCCAGGCACCAGTGGCGAATTTTAGTGCCGACAAGCTCTCCGGATGCTCGCCCCTGACCGTTAAATTTACTGATCTTTCTACTGTACCGCCTGGGGGAGGTCCAATAACATCATGGATTTGGGATTTTGGTAATGGACAATTCCAGTCTGTGCAAAACCCAACTGTTAACTTTTCAATCCCAGGAACGTATACGGTGAAACTAATTGTAAGAAATAGTTCCGGCATAGACCAAGAAGAAAAAATAAACTATATCACTGTATTTCCATCACCGATAGCAGGGTTTACTGCTAACATAACTACTGCTTGCATGCCAGGCACCGTACAATTCACAGATCAATCTACCACCCCTACAGGCGGAGGTACAATTACAGCATGGAGCTGGAATTTTGGAGATGGTAGTGCCAATTCGACCGCGCAAAATCCTTCTCATACGTATGCAAATGCCGGATTTTATACAGTTTCATTGTTAGTTACCAGCAGTACAGGATGCCAGAGTTTTACTTCAATTGGTAGGTATATTAGGATAATCAATGGTATAGACGCAGATTTTGTTTATTCACAACCCACAACATGCCAGGGTCCCTTTAATATCAGTTTCCAGGATCAATCCAGTGGACCCGGAACATTGAGTTATCTCTGGAATTTTGGGAATGGCAATCCGCCATCAACGTTACCCAATCCTACAACGAGCTATGCAACTCCGGGAACATATCCAGTTCAATTAACCGTTCAAAGTAGCTTGGGGTGTAATGGCACTATCACCAAAAACGTTATCGTAGCTGGCAAAACAACTGATTTTATTGCTCCTACGGGTATCTGCCTTGGTCAATCCGTTACGTTTCAAAATAATTCTTCACCCTCACCTATCTCGTCTTTTTGGGATTTTGGTGATAGCACTACTACTTCTCAAGTAAACCCGACGAAAACATATTTGAAAGGCGGAACTTTCCAGGTAAGGCTAATTAATAATTATGGGAACTGTATTGATTCAATTACAAAAACTGTATCTGTTAATACTCAACCGCCAGTAAACTTTACTGCAAACGATTCGACGTCGTGTAAAGCACCTTTTACAGTTCAATTTTCGGATCTGAGTCCTGCTGCATCAACATGGCTTTGGGATTTTGGTGATGGTAGCCCAACATCAAATGTCGAAAACCCTTCGCATACCTATAATAGCCTGGGCGCATTTTCTGTTACACTAACAATTACACTTCCTGGTGGTTGTAGCAACACAATTACAAAATTTCAATACATAAAGATCAGTCCGACAAATGTGCGAATAAAAAATGCGCCTACAGGTGGTTGTATACCATTTACTTTTCAACCACTCGCAACCATACAATCCGTTGATAGTGTTATCAGCTATTCATGGAATTTAGGAGCCCCGGGGGCAATATATAACACGCAATCTCCGACTCATACTTACACAACTGCGGGCAACTATACAATTCAGCTTACAATTACAACCCAAAATGGATGTGTAGAAACAGTAAATCTTCCTAACGGTGTGCTAACGGGCACCCCTCCAACAGTAAATTTTAGTTTCACTCCCAATAATACATGCGCCAGCACGCCGATCCAATTCAGAGATCTTTCAACAACCTCGCCTGGAGCAATTGTAAATTGGTTGTGGGACTTTGGAGATAGTAGTTTAACTTCCACATTGCAAAATCCAACACATACTTATGTGGATACCGGATTCTTAAATGTAAAGCTTGAAGTTTCAAACAATGGTTGCAAAGATTCGTTAAGGTTACCAATTCAAAACAAACCACCTGTTGCTAAATTTGGTTATAAAATAATTGATTGTAATAATAAACTAAAAGTAACTTTTCTTGATAGCTCTTTAACTAACACTATTTATGGCGCTATTTCTTATCAATGGAATTTTGGAGATGGGAGTCCAACTTCTGGATTGCAAGCACCAACTCATACTTATGGTTCTTTAGGGACATATAATGTTACGCTTAATGTTACAAATGGGTCTTGTTCATATCAAATAACAAAGCCGGTAAAATTAATTAATGAAACAGCTGGTTTTACTATCAACAAAAATACTGTTTGTAAAAGTGAACCGTTTACACTGTCCGCTACGGGTAATGCTGATAACATAAAAGATTATACATGGACGATCGGTTCATTTATCTTAAGAGATACAACACGCAGTATTGATGTTAGCCTGCCAACTTATGGATCGTTTAATGTGAAACTCGTAATTGAAGATATTAATGGTTGCTTGGATTCGGTAACCATTAATAATTTCATAATCGTAAGTGGCCCCACCGCAAACTTTACACCTGTTGGAACTGGCGCCTGCATAAATAAAACCATTAGCTTTAATGATCTTTCCACTCCTACTACAGCGCCAATTACCCAATGGACATGGAATTTTGGTGATGGTATACAACAGGCATTTTCTGCATCTCCTTTTTCTCATACATATTCCCTGGAAGGAAGTTATACCGTAAGCCTGATCGTAAAAGATAATGTGAACTGTGCAGATACATTTGCGATAACCGGCGCAGTGTTGATCACAAAGCCGAAAGCCGCATTTTATGCAGACACATTTTTTTGTCCTTCGGCTCCACTGCAATTCACGGATACTTCGACAGGTGTTGGATTAACTTACAATTGGTACTTTGGTGATGGCGGAACATCTACATTACAAAATCCAACACATAATTATCCGGCTGGTAATAATAATTATGATGTAAAATTCAAGATCCGGGATCTTGTAGGCTGCGAAGATTCAGTAACAAAAACAGGTTATGTAAAAATCAGGAAACCGGTAGCCGCTTTCAGTATGATCGATAGTACCGGAATTTGTTTGCCATTGCAAACAAGCTTCAATTTCAAGGGAAGCGATTATGAAAGTTTCTCCTGGGACTTTGGGGATGGTGCAACCAGTTTTGCAAATAATCCTTCGCATTTTTATAATTCATACGGCACCTTTTATCCAAAACTATATGTGCAAGGACCAGGCGGTTGTATTGACTCAGCCCTGTCTGTTGTAAATGTTTATGATCCTGTTGCCAATACTCAGGTAGTTTTTACCCCGGCCTCCGCTTGTGATTCAATTATTGTAAACTTTACAGTAACCACACCACCCGGTTTTAAATATGTATTTTATTTTGGAGATGGAAAATCAGATAGCACCAGGCAAACTAACATAACCCATAAATATACTGGCCCAGGTAATTATTATCCATACATGATAATAGCTGATAAGTACGGATGTGACGCGTACGTCCCTATAGCATCAGTTAGTGTATTTGGCGCTTTACCGCTTTTTGGAATTGATAAAAAAGAATTTTGTGATAACGGACAAACAGCATTTACTAATTATACTCTCTCTAACGATCCAATTACATCAACTGTCTGGGATTTCGGAGATGGTAATTCAAGTAGTGTAACCAACCCATCTCATAATTTCACATCACCGGGAACTTATGTTGTAAGGCTTTCTGTAAACACTCAATATCAATGTCCCAGTTCATTTGTTGATACGATACGTGTATACAGAACTCCTGTTGTATCAATTACGGGAAAAGATTCAGCGTGCCTGCATACTCCTGAAACATTTTTAGGTTCCATAACTCAACCGGATTCAACTATTAAATGGTCATGGAATTTTGGAAATGGAAATTCATCTCAATTACAAAATGGAGTAACTTCTTTTTCAAACACTGGAAATTATAATATTCAATTAGTAGCTGCTAACAAAATTGGATGTGCAGATACAAGTTATCACCAGGTTTATGCTGTTCCTGCTCTCACAGCGATACCTGCGTCTAATCCAATCACCATACTTTCTGGCGGCGATGCGCAATTAAATATGAATTATACAGGAGCAATCGTTTCTTATAATTGGATCCCTTCACAAAACTTGAGTTGTAATCGTTGTCCTAATCCACAGGCCAACCCACAGTTCACTACGAAATACACTGTGAATATTTCTGACAGATACGGATGCACTGCTAAGGGCGATGTAACAGTAAAGGTTGTTTGTAATGGTCAGAATTTTTTTATCCCAAATACATTTTCACCAAATAATGACGGCAGCAATGATATTTTTTATCCAAGAGGTAGGGGTTTAGACCGTGCAAAAATTTTACGAATATTCAATCGTTGGGGTGAAGTAGTGTTTGAAAAATATGATATGCCTATAAATGCAGCTTCAGCTGGTTGGGATGGAACATGGAAAGGCAAAAATGCTGACGCAGGTGTTTATGTGTATCAATTAGAGATTTATTGCAAGAATGGAGAATTATTAACCTATACCGGAAACATAACTTTAATAAGATAATATGTAAATAAGAAAATGAGAATAAGAATAACCATATTAATTACGATATTGAATTTGATTTTTTCATTTTCTGTAGAGTCACAGGATCTGCATTTATCTCAATTTTTTGAAACTCCACTTTTAAGAAATCCTGCTTTAGCTGGAATATTTACTGGTGATGTAAGAGTGCAAGCCGTTTATCGTGATCAGTGGAACAGTGTAACATCAGGGTATAGGACCGGATCATTAAGCGGAGAATATAAAGTTCCAGTCGGCAAAGGAGATGATTATGTCACCTGGGGTATGCAACTATTTTACGATCGTGCAGGCTCAGTTTCTTTTACACAAACAAAAATTTTACCAGCACTAAACTATCACAAATCTATAAGCAGCGAAAAGAATACTTATTTATCATTGGGATTTATGGGTGGTTGGGTTCAGCATAGCATTGATCTTTCAAAGGTGACAACCAACAGCCAATACGATGGAATGGGGTTAGGGGAAAATATTACCGACCCTACTTACTCATACCTTGATGGAAGTGTGGGAATGAGTTTGAATTCGGTTATGAACAACAATCCTGACAATAACTTTTATATAGGGGCGGCTTATCATCATTTCAATCGTCCACAAAATTCATTTTATAGAGATAAGAATATAGAATTAAATCCAAAGTTGGTTTTTTCTGCCGGACTCAAACTTGCAGGTAATGAATATTCCTTCGTTTCCATAGAAGCCGATCATTCAAGACAGGGATCATTCAAAGAGACTGTATTTGGTGCAATGTATGGTCTCAAAATTGGTGCTTACCCGGATGAGCCAGATTATGTATTTAGTATTGGAACTTTTATTCGATGGGATGATGCACTGATCCCTGTTATGAAATTAGATTACCATCCTTTCTCCGTTTCATTCAGCTATGATGCAAATATTTCAAAACTAAAACCAAGCAGCCATGGCCGTGGTGGTTTTGAAATTGGAATTAGCTGGATAGGTAAACTTGCCGATAACTCAAATCCTTACTTCAAGCCAAGGTTTTAAAAACTAAAGCCCCGTAAACAGGGCTTATAAATTTCAATTCAAGTATCTTATTTGTCATCAGGATTATTCATTTTGAAAACTAAAGCAGCTAAAGCAGCACCGCCAAAGCAGCCAACTAAATAAATCCAGATATTGCTCCAGGCAAAAGCTTTAATAACAGATGCACCAACAGCTACAGCCAGATTAAAAGCTCCGCCGGATAAACTGCCTAATAAAGACCCTGCAAAATATACTGTAAAGCCAATGGCAAGACCATAAAAGCTATTTCCTGCAGTTCCTTTAGCTGTGGCTACATTTAATACAACATATGCTAAAGCAAAAGTTCCTAATAACTCCGCCACCACTGCCTTTGCTACATCGTGTACTACGATGGATTGAGGGGGAATTTCCTTAAAAAAACCAACTAAAAATGCGGCAGCAATTGCTCCAGCTAATTGTGAAATCATATAAACTAATGCATCCGACGCACCAATTCTTCCCCGGATCAATATAGCAAGAGTAACACAGGGATTATAATGCCCTCCTGAGATATGTCCGCCGGCATATACCATTACCATCAAGGCTGAAGCAATAATAAGAAGAGCATGATCTCCGCTGGCTGATCCTGCCGCAAGTACAAGAAAAAAAGTTCCAATAAATTCCGTAATGTATTTTTTCATATCAGTTGGTTTTGTCCGGATAAGTTCCGACGGTTAAAAAAATCAATTTAAAAACTTTTTGAAAAGATAATTGTTTCTTTGAAAGAATATGGTTGAATAATTTTGCAATGAATTTAAACTCTTCTTATGAAAATTGAAATTGGACAAAAGGCGCCGGATTTTACTTTGTATGATTCTGGAAAAAATAAAGTGACACTATCAGATTTAAAAGGGCACAACGTATTGCTTCTTTTTTTTCCGCTTGCATTTACCAGCACATGCACCGCAGAGCTTTGCTCAATAAGGGACAATATTTCTTTTTACAATAAAGTAAACGCAAATGTATTTGGAATTTCGGTTGATTCACTTCATACTTTGGCAAAATATAAAGCAGATCAAAATTTGAATTTTTCTTTATTAAGTGATTTTAACAAAGAAGTTTCATCATTATATGGAAGCTTGTACGAGATGTTTGGTTATAATATGAAGGGCGTTTCAAAACGATCAGCATTTGTTATTGATAAAGATCGAATCGTTCGTTATGCAGAAGTTCTTGAGAATGCCAGTGAGCAACCAAATTTTAAAAACATCACTCTTACTCTCGAAGGATTAAAATAATGAAATCGGGATTTTACTATTTCAGCCGCCTAAATCTATGATTTTCAGTTTTTTTATCCCTATGAGACTTTTACGTTGCAGGACAAAAAAAAACCCTCTATTTTGAGCAAATAAAGTTAAATTTGTTTTAGTGAAGAGATTTCTACCAATAATATCCTTTATTCTGTTGACAGCCATAAACTCTAAGGGGCAGTCTACTCGTGAGCCATCTCCCGATGCGACTCAGCGTATCATGAAGTTTTACCCAAATCCTGCTTCTACTTTTATTAAAGCTGAATTTCAAAAAAATTTTAATGCGGGCTATACATTGCAAATAATAAATTTTATTGGCAAACAAGTTTATGAAGCAAAAAATGTTAACTCAAGTACAACGCTAGATCTTTCAAATTATACCCGCGGTGTTTATATTTATCAATTAAAAGATCCATCAGGAAAAGTAATAGAATCGGGTAAATTCCAGGTCTCGAAGTAATAACCCTCAATAATATTTTAAGAGCACTTCAATTGAAGTGCTTTTTCATTTTAACGGTCATTGCACTTGAACGATAAGGAATTTAAGATACTGTGTGTTCTCAAAGCTTCTTACGATCGGGTGATCAGGTGCCTGTGACTGGAAACAAACCTGTCTTAACTTTCGTTTTGCATCTTTCGCTGCCAGTTCAATTGTTTGTAAAAACAATTCGGCATTTACAAGACTTGTACAAGATGAGGTGACAAGAAAACCGCCAGGCTCAATAAGTTTCATTCCTCTTAAATTTATTTCTTTATATCCAGCAACTGCTTTTTGAATTGTCTCCCTGCTTTTGGTAAAGGCAGGCGGGTCCAACATTACTACATCAAACTTTTTTTCTTCCTTGCTCCATTGTTTCAAAATATCAAAGGCATTTGCCGTTTGAAACTTGCAGATATCTTCTAATCCATTTAAAGCTGCATTTTTATTTGCCTGCTGAACTGCATTCTCTGAAATATCAAAACCTAAAACTGATTTGGCGCCATAATGAGCTGCATGAATTTCAAAAGTCCCGGTATATGTAAAAGCGCCGAGCACATTTGCCCCCTTTACAATATGCTGAATCGCTCTCCTGTTATCCTGCTGATCAAGAAAGTATCCAGTCTTTTGACCATTCTCTATATCAACATTAAATTTCAAGCCATTTTCATTTATAATAATGTTGGTATCAAAGGGCTTTGATAAAAAACCTTTTTGCTGAGCCATGCCTTCAACCTCTCTTACTGGTACATCATTTCGTTCGTAAATCCCTTTGGGATTAAAAATCTTGTTCAGTGCATTTATAATAGCTGGTTTCCATATATCAATGCCAAGCGCCAACGTTTGAATAACAAAATAATCATTGAACTTATCAATGATCAATTGAGGCAGCGAATCAGCTTCACCAAAAACCAGCCTGCAATTTTCAACATACCCGATCTTCTTACGGTATTCCCAGCTTTGCAGTATACGTTTATAAAAAAATGCTTCATCGATCACCTCATTTTTATCCCTTGTCAGGAGCCTCACAATTATTTGTGATCGTGGGTTGACATAACCGATGCCGACAAATTTATTATCATGGGTAAAAACGATCACTGTTTCGCCTCCGATCACTTCACCTTCAACCCTATCGACTTCATTTGAGAAGATCCATGGATGGCCTTCTACTACTCTCCTGCTGATCTTTTTTGCGAGGTAAACTTTTATCATGGCGCAAAGGTAACAGGCTCAGGAATATTGAAAATGAACTGGTTTTCGCTCCGTCAATTTGTCTTTATAATAGCGTTGGCAGTATTATTGACAACCTTACCTTTGCAATCAATTTTCAAAAAAATGCGTCAAAAAGATATGAAAGAGGCAAATGACAGGGCAAAAATGCAGAATACGGAAGAGCCTGAAGTGGGTATAAATGCTGATGAAAATATAAGTGGAGTTTCACATTTAAGCGAACCTTTAGCAAATGAGCCTGAATTGGAAACACTTCGAAACGAGCTTGGTGAAATGAAAGATAAATTTATCCGTAAAGTGGCCGAGTTTGAAAATTTTAAGAAAAGAAGTTTGAAAGAAAGAATGGAGCTGATCCAAACCGCAGGTAAGGAAGTAATCATCGATATGCTTGAAGTCTTAGATGATTGTGAACGAGCTGAAAAGCAAATGAGCAATTTGGATGATATGGCTAAAGAAGGTGTGATGCTCGTGTTTAATAAACTGAAAAGTTTGCTGACTGCTAAAGGGCTGAAGCCGATGGAAACGATCAACCAAGATTTTAATCCAGACGTTCATGAAGCGATCACAGAAATACCCGCACCGACTCCAGAACTGAAAGGGAAAGTGATAGATGAAATTCAAAAAGGATATTATTTGAACGATAAAATAATTCGCTACGCAAAAGTTGTGGTGGGAAAATAAGTTATGTCAAAAAGAGATTACTACGAAATATTAGGGGTCAACAAAACTGCTTCCGGGGATGAAATAAAAAAAGCTTACCGTAAGGTGGCGATGCAATTTCATCCTGACCGCAACCCCGGCGATAAAAGCGCCGAAGAAAAATTTAAGGAAGCTGCAGAAGCGTATGAAGTTTTGAGTGATGCAGATAAAAAAGCCCAGTATGATCGCTATGGTCATGCGGGTGTAAGCAGTAATGGGCGTGGATTTAGTGGTGGCGGAATGAATATGGAAGATATCTTCAGTCAGTTCGGCGATGTATTTGGCGAGGATTTATTTGGAAGTTTTTTTGGTGGTGGCAGTGCCCGGGGCAGAACCTCAAGAGCAAGAGGTATACGTGGAAGTAATCTTCGTGTAAAGATCAAATTGACCTATGAAGAGATCGCTAAAGGCGTAACAAAAAATATCAAAGTAAAAAAACATGTTGTTTGTAATACTTGTAGTGGTAGTGGAGCAAAAGATAAAGGAAGTGTGCAGACGTGCGGCACCTGTGGGGGATCGGGACAAGTGAGAAGAGTTACCAATACATTTATTGGCCAGATGCAAACTGTCACGACCTGTCCTACTTGTAATGGTGAAGGATCAACAATCACAGCAAAATGTCCAGCATGCAAAGGAGAGGGACGAGTTTATGGAGAAGATGCGATCTCTATCGAAATTCCTGCTGGTGTACAGGAAGGTATGCAATTAAATTTAAGTAGTAAAGGAAATGCTGGTGAAAGAGGGGGTGCTCCTGGCGATCTGATTATATTAATAGAAGAAGAACCACACAAAGAATTGCAACGTGATGGAATGAATGTTGCTTATGATCTCCATATATCTTTTACAGATGCTGTGTTTGGAACACAACTCGAAGTACCTACTATTGATGGAAGAGCAAAAATAAAAATCCCTGCTGGCACACAAAGCGGAAAAATTTTTCGGTTAAAGGGAAAAGGCTTTCCTGCAGTAAACAGTTATCAAAAAGGCGATCAATTAATTCATGTAAATGTTTGGACGCCGCAGCATGTTAGCGCCGAAGAAAAAACAATACTTGAAAAAATGAGTCATTCACCTAATTTCAAACCGCATCCTGATAAAACGGATAAAAGTTTTCTTGATAAAATGCGGGAGCTTTTCTCTTAATATCGCAGCCCTTATATAAAAAACTTCAGGAATTCTTTTCCCATTATTGCATTTTATATAACAAACAATCAAATTTTCAGGTCATTTTTTGCTGGCATGATTATTTAAATCAGCTTTGGCTATTGGTAATAAGATAACTTTATTGCAGCCACTCCTTTAATGAGAAAGAAAGCAGGAAATAAAAAAAGAAAGCCATCAAAAATCAAACGGCTCCTAAATATTCTGGGACCCGGTCTTATAACCGGAGCAAGTGATGATGACCCTTCAGGTATTGCAACTTACTCACAAGCCGGTGCAAAATTTGGTTTAGCTACTTTATGGACTGCGTTAATTACATTTCCTCTAATGGCTGCAGTACAGGAAATGTGTGCAAGAATAGGTGTTGTAACTTCTCAAGGTTTGACAACCAACATTCGTAACAATTATCCTAAAGCGATCCTGTACCTGATGATCCTGTTCACTTTTCCGGCTGTCATCCTTAATATTGGCGCCGATATTGCAGGAATGGGTGCCGTTGGAAGTCTTATTTTCCCTTCGATCCCTTCTTATTTT
>DASTZB010000335.1:0-24012 GCA_035764525.1 Chitinophagaceae bacterium
ACGAAATTTTCCTTTTCGAAATTCATGTGGCAAGCTTAAACCCTGCAAGTTTAGCGAAAACAAGGACATAAAAAAATCGCGTCTGGCCTTAGTTGAGATGCAATCTGGATCAGGCCTTATGAATTGCCATGGCTTTATCAATAGCTTGCCGGAGAGCTGCATTGATCTCGTCTACCGAGCCTTCGCCATGTATGGCTTTGAATTTCCTGGTTTTCTTATAATAATCAGCAACCGGCGATGTTTCGTTTGTGTATACTGCAAACCTCTTCTTTATTACATCTTCGCTGTTATCATCACTGCGGCCGCTTGTTTTACCACGATTAAGCAACCGGTTTATTAATTCTTGCTCGGTCACGTCAAGAGCAAGCACTAATGCAATATCAGTTTTTTTGAACGCTAATAATTTATCCAATGCCTGTGCCTGTGCCACTGTACGTGGAAAGCCATCAAATAAAAAGCCATTTATGTCTTTATGCCGGTCAAAAAAAGAACCAACCATGGCAATCGCAACATCATCGGGAACCAACTGGCCATTATCGATGAATTTTTTTGCTTCTATGCCAAGAGGAGTTTTATTAGCGATCTCTTCACGGAGCAGGTTGCCCGTGCCTACATGGACAAAACCATATTTTGCAACCAGCCTGTCTGATTGCGTGCCTTTGCCGCTGCCCGGTGGGCCAAATAAAATTAAATTGAACATATACTTGCTAACCTGTGTGAACGACAAATATAATATCCCTTGCCCAAAAATTCATTGATGGGCACGGAATTGGTTAAAAACATTCAAATAGAACGGCTGTTTGTAACGAAATGTTAAGCCTGTGCCCATTGTCCGGGTGATGACAAACCAGCCAACCTTATTAAGCGTAAATTTGTTTAATAAGAAACAGAACAAAAATGAAACAACTCTTGATATTGCTGATCGTTGCCGCTGCCTGCCAGCAATGCAGCTATTCCCAATCAACAAAAACAAAAATTGCAAAAATGGATACTATTAATAAAAAAAATAACCCGGTCTATTCTAACATAGATACATCGAAAGTAAATTTGAAAGAAGAAGAATGGAAAAAAGTTCTTCCGGAAGATGTTTATAATATAGCCCGTCTGAAGGGCACGGAAAGACCCTGGAGCAGCAAGTATGAAGCCTTCAATGAAAAGGGAACTTATTATTGCGCCGCTTGTGGCAATGCATTGTTTAGAAGTGATACAAAATTTGAAAGCGGTTGTGGTTGGCCAAGTTTTTATGAGCCCATCAGTAAGGAAAGTATTATTTATACTGAAGATAATACACTGGGAATGAGAAGAACTGAAGTTCAATGCGGACGCTGCGAGGCACATTTGGGCCATGTGTTTGATGATGGCCCTAAACCCACAGGTCTGCGTTACTGCATCAATGGTGTGGTGCTTGATTTTGCAAAAGCAAAAGATGCCGAAAAGAAATATAATGAGAAGAAAGAAGGAAAGCCCAATAATTAATCTCTGAAGGAGTCCTTCGGACAATTCATTTTCCCTTTGAACTATTACTCCCTCCCGTTGAGGGAGTTTTTATTTTCCTTAACGAAATGGTCTAACTATATTTACCACCCTAAAAATCAGCTCATGAAACAAAAGCTTAAACCATTATTCTTTCTCGGCTTTCTTTTTCTTTATGTAGTTTCTTTTGCGCAATATAAATTGACTGATCCGTTGCCTGTAGACCCAAATGTAAAGGTTGGAAAACTGGCAAACGGTCTCACTTATTATATCCGCAAAAATGTAAAACCAGAAAAAAAAGCAGAATTAAGATTGGCGGTAAACGCCGGATCAATCCTTGAAGATAACGATGAGCAAGGCCTTGCTCATTTCACCGAGCACATGGCTTTTAATGGTTCAAGACATTTTAAGAAGAATGAGCTTGTTGATTTCTTACAAAAAATGGGAGTTGAATTTGGCGCAGACCTGAATGCATATACAGGCTTTGATGAAACGGTTTATATACTCCCGATACCATTAGATGATACAAGCAATCTTCGCCAGGGGTTAACTGTTTTGCAGGATTGGGCATCGGGATTAACATTTGACAATAAAGAAATAGATGCAGAAAGAGGAGTGGTGCTTGAAGAGAGTCGTCTTGGTAAAGGCGCTGATGACAGGATGTTCCGAAAAATTTATCCAATACAATATGCTGGTTCAAAATATGCCGAACGCTTACCTATTGGTAAAGACAATATTCTTCAGAATGCAAAGTATGATGTAGTAAAAAGATTTTTTAAAGATTATTACAGACCCAATCTGCAAGCTGTGATCGTAGTAGGCGATATTGATGTGGCTAAAACTGAAAAGCTGATCAAAGAATTTTTCGGAAGACTAAAAAATCCTGGTGTTGAAAGACCACGAATAAAACCAACCGTGCCTGCAAGAAAAATTAACCAGTCTATCGTAGTAACGGATAAGGAAGCAACCAACTTTACAGTGGAAGTGAATTATCCTGCCTCTCCCTCCAAAATTCAAACTACTCTCAAAGATTATCGTGATGGACTTGTAAAAAGTTTGTTTACTTCTTTACTAAATCAGCGTTTGAATGAACTGACCCGTAGCGGCAATCCACCTTTTGTATATGGTGCTACCAGCTTCAGCAGTTTCGCAAGAGGTTATGAAAGTTTTTCCGCATTCGCAGTTGCAGGAAAAGACGGTCCCGAAGCAGCATTAAATGTTTTAATGACTGAAGTAACCCGGGCTACCAAATATGGTTTTACACAGCCAGAACTGGATAGGGGTAAGCAAAATCTGCTTGCCTTTATAGAACAAGCTTACAACAATCGTGATAAAACAGAATCTTCAGACTTTGCGGAAGAATATGTTCGTGTTTTCTTGCAAAAAGAACCAACACCGGGTATTAAAAAAGAAAATGAGTATTATAAATTCTTAATGCCGGGTATTACTCTTGAAGAAATCAATGCTATTGCCAAGCCAATAAAGCAAAATGAAAAATTATTTGTAAGCCTGCAAGGGCCATCTGAAAGTAAATTTAAATTACCCGACAGTATTGCATTACTTGCTATTACGGAAAAAGCATTGAAATCTGATGTGAAAGCTTATGAAGAAAAAGCAATTGCTAGTTCATTAATGCAAACAAAACCTCAGCCTTCAGCTATTGTTAGTGAAAAAAAGAATGAACAGCTGGGAACAACCGAAATAACTTTTGCAAATGGTGCAAAAGCCATTTTAAAACCAACTGATTTTAAAAACGATGAAATAGTAATGACTGCTTTCCGTAAGGGTGGTATTTCAACTTACCCAGCCGAAGATAAATACAATGCTAACTTTGCCGCAACGATAGTGCAGCAAATGGGTGTTGGTGATTTTTCACCGGTTGACCTTCAAAAATTTTTAGCTGGTAAAATTGCATCGGTAAGTGCACGGATTACCAACTTGACTGCAGGACTGGGTGGCAGAAGCAGCATTAAAGATTTTGAGACAACACTTCAACTACTGAATCTTTATTTTACAGCTCCAAGAAAAGATGCGGCACTCTTTGGAGGTTGGAAAGAAAAGCAAAAATCACAAATGGAATTTGCGATGGCCGATCCACAAACTGCTTTTGTAGATACTTTTTATCAGATCTTATATCAAAAAAATCCAAAGATGCCGATCATTGTTCCAAGGCCCGACGATTTTGATAAAATAAACCTTGACAGATCGTTTGCTATTTATAAAGAACAGTTTGGCAATGCCAAAGATTTCAATTTTATTTTCACGGGAAGTTTTGATATTGAAAAAATTAAACCATTGCTTGCAGCTTATATTGGCAGCTTGCCTTCTTCGGATAAACCCGCTGCATTTGCCGATAATGGTGTGAGGCCCATAAAGGGCAATACAGATCTTGCATTGAAAAGAGGTACAGATCCAAAAAGTATGATTGTTGCTGTTTATTCGGGTGAGCTTCCCTATAGCGAAGACCTTTCTTTGAAAGCAAAAGCAATAACAGACATACTGAATATAAAGATCATTGAAAACCTTAGAGAGAAAATGGGAGCAATATATGGCGGCGGCATTTTCGGGGGATTAAATAAATATCCTTACAGCAACTATTCACTTTTCCTGCAATTGCCTTGTGGCCCGCAGAATGTAGACACATTGCTTAAAGCAGCAGCAAAAGAAATAGATGATCTAAAAACAAAAGGCCCAAGCCAGGTGGATTTAGATAAAGTAAAGAAAACATGGATGGAACAATATAAAGTGCAGATAAAAGATAATGGTTATTGGAGTGGTAAATTACAAGGCATCTATTTCCAGGGTGATGATCCAAAATCTATTTTTGATTTCGAGAAATTAGTAAATGCATTGACAGTCGATGATATTAAATCAGCTGCTAATCAATTATTCGATGGTAAAAATATTTTCACAGCTGTCCTTTATCCAGAAAATTTTGAGGTGAAGGGAAAAGCACCAAAACCTTTCTAAGCTAAAAGAGAAAAAGAAAAGGAGCTTAAAGGCTCCTTTTCTTTTTAAATTATAGGAACCCCTGACAAACCTTTCGCAATTGACCATCCGCCATTCAACCATTTTTTTTCTCCACTGATTCTTTTTAAGTAAGTTTATTTTTTTAAAACATCACATGCAATGAGAAAAACTATTCTGCTCAGTGCCTTTGGCACCTTCATCTGTTTGTTTACTACCGCACAAAAACTAAGTCTTGAACAATTTAAAAACTGGAAACCCCGTAATATCGGCCCAGCCGGAATGAGTGGCCGCATTACTACTATTGATGTAGTAATTGATAAGCCAAACATCATTTATCTCGGTGCTGCGTCGGGCGGCGTATGGAAGACTGAGAACAGCGGCAATTCATGGACCCCGGTATTTGATGAACAACCAACTCAGAATATCGGTTCGGTTGCTATTCAGCAATCAAACCCCAACATTGTATGGGTAGGAACCGGCGAAGGCAACCCAAGAAATTCTTTGAATATCGGTGAAGGAATTTTTAAAACATTAGATGCCGGTAAAACATGGAAGAGAATGGGCCTGGAGAATACAAGAAATATTCACCGCATCATAGTTGATCCTGTTAATCCAAATACAGTTTATGCGGCTGCTATCGGAAATCCTTATGGGATACATCCTGAAAGAGGAGTTTTTAAAACAATCGATGGCGGAGAAACATGGGCAAAAATTTTATACACGAATGATACTTCAGGATGTGCTGATCTGGTAATGGATCCCTCAAACCCGAATCGTTTGTTGGCAAATATGTGGCAGCAT
Source organism: Chitinophagaceae bacterium (assembly GCA_035764525.1). GTDB lineage: Bacteria > Bacteroidota > Bacteroidia > Chitinophagales > Chitinophagaceae > VBAS01. The sequence goes on from DASTZB010000335.1 coordinate 5,245, forward strand.
CGTCGTACGCCATGGGATTTTAAAAGTGGCGGACCGGGTAGTGGATTGTATTTAACGATCGATGGAGGTAAGACATGGAAGAAACTTGGTAAAGATGACGGTTTGCCTGATGGAACTTATGGAAGAGTTGGTTTGGCTTATGCGACTAATGATCCTCGTCGTGTATATGCAATGGTGGAAGCAACAAAAAATGGTTTATATAAAAGTGATGATGGCGGTACAAAATGGGAGCTGGTAACAAATGATGCAAGATGGGTAACGAACAGGCCTTTTTATTTCCAGGATATTCGTGTTGATCCGCAAAATGAAAATCGTTTATATAATATTCATGACCAGGTAGAGGTGAGTGAAGATGGGGGTAAAACATTTGCTACGTTGATTCCGTATTCAGGCATTCATCCTGATCATCATGCCTGGTGGATACATCCGAGAGATGGAAGTTTTATGATCGAAGGAAATGACGGCGGTATTGGTATCACTCATGATCGCGGCAAGAACTGGACATTTGATGATAAACTTCCCGTTGGACAATTTTATCATATCAATGTTGACAATGAAATGCCATACAATGTAATGGGCGGTATGCAGGATAACGGAAGCTGGCATGGTCCTGCCTATACATGGATCAATGCCGGTATAAGAAACTATTATTGGAACAATGTCGGCGGCGGTGATGGATTTGATGTGATGCCCGATGCCGAAGACGCAAGCTGGGTTTATAGTGAAAGCCAGGGGGGAAATGTTGGCCGCCGAAATTGGAAAACTGGTGAAAGCTGGTTTGTAAAACCTCCAACACTGGATCCAAAACAAATGCTGCGCTGGAACTGGAACACAGCAATGGCACAGGACCCATTTGATAAAAAAACAATTTATCTCGGCAGCCAGTTTGTGCACAAGAGCACAGACAAAGGAGTAAGCTGGCAAATGATCTCACCAGATCTTACAACCAACGATTCTGTAAAGATCAAAGCATTTCAAAATACAGGTGGAATAACATTAGATATAACCGGTGCTGAAACACATTGCACCATTATTACAATTGAACCTTCAGCAAAAGAACAAGGAACAATTTGGGCGGGCACTGACGATGGTAATGTGCAATTGACTAGAGATGGCGGAAAAACATGGACAAATTTCCGGGGAAAAATTCCCGGCATGCCTTTGAGTTGCTGGATACCGCAGATAACTGCATCAAGATATAATGCCGGTGAAGCATTTGTTGTTGCCAATGACTATCGTCGCGGTGATTTTAAACCTTATGTTTTCCGTACAATAGATTATGGGAAAACATGGACAAGAATAGTGGATGATAATAAAGTAAAAGGTTATGCGCTGTGTATGATACAAGATCCTGTTGAACCGAATTTGATTTTTGTTGGGACCGAACATGGATTATGGATAAGCCTTGATAATGGCGAGACGTATCAACAATGGAAAAATGGTTACCCTTCTGTTTCTACTTACGATCTGGCAATACAGGAAAGAGAAGCTGATCTTTGCATTGCAACTTTTGGAAGAGCATTGTGGGTATTGGATGATATTCGTCCGTTAAGAAAACTTGCGGGAAACAAGGGAATGGCAATTACAAATCCTATCACGGTTTTTTCTGCACCAGAAGCATACCAGGCACAATATCGCTCAGCTACAGGTTATGAATGGAGTGTAGATGGTTTATGGGATGCAGAGAACAGGAGACGCGGGGCACCAATTTCATTTTATATAAACAAACCTCAAAGACCTGCTGGACAAACAGCGTCACAGGCAGATACTCAACAACAAATGCCAGCACCGCAACAACAAGGTGGTGGAGGTGGCGGTGGTGGTCGCGGAGGTGGTGGAGGTTTCGGTGGTGGACAAGGCGGGCAAGGTCAGGGTAGTGTAAGAAGAGGAGATAGTGCAATGGTTAGAATTTTTAATGACAAAAATGAACTTATAAGAACAATTCGCTGGAATGTTGATAGTGGATTTAATCGTCAGTATTGGGGAATGGAAGAAAAAGGATTCCGTCAGCCCGGTTCACCTAAACCAACACCGGGTTCACCCGAGCCAGGTGGTTTCCAGGTTTTACCTGGCACCTATAAAGTAATTGTTACTTATGCAAGAGCATACGATTCAACTTATGTAACGGTAAAAGATGATCCGAGATTAGGAAACCGAAATGATATAAAAATTGCTCAACGAAAGATGTATGATCGATTGAGAAAAACTGCCGACAAATTAACAGAAGGAATGGATCGTCTAACAGAAGCAGAAGAAGTTTGTACAAAAATGCAAGCAGAATTAAAAGGTGTAGAGGGAAAAGAACCTGATTCTTTAAGAAAGACAACAACGAAAATGCAGGATGAAATAAAGTCTATCCGTGAGGTCATCAGCGGCAAAACGTCTGACCGGCAAGGTTTATCAAGAAATCCATTTGAAGTAACGGCGATGAGCCAGATGCAACAAGCTCAGCAATCAATAGGCAGCAAGATGGTAGCTCCGGGTCAGCAGGAAGAAATAATGGTGGCAAATGCAGAAAAAGCAACGGCCGATATAATACAGAGGATCAATACTTTTTTCGATGGTAAGTGGAAAGATTATCGCAGCCTTGTAGAAGGGACGAAAGTGAATTTGTTTAAAGATTATAAGCCCATTCAGTAAAAAGTTGAAAATTGAAAGTTGAAGGTTGAAAGTTTGTCAAAAGCTTTCAACCTTTTTATTCGTAGCTATATGCTTGTTAGGCCACATTAACTTACCAAACTAACAATCTAATAAGGGCAACTATTAAAGTGAGAAAAATAGCTGCGGCCAGTAGCTTTGCAGAATAGATTAATTCCTGCTCATTGGGATGGCGAAATCTTTTTATCATAACTGAATTTACCAATTTTTCTTGTATTACCCGTCGTCCTAATTCGTATATAATTCCCTTTCCCATTGCTAACAATCGTTCTTGTATTGTCCCTCATTCCTTTTACATTTGCGGCATAGAAACAATGAATATGAAACTGTCACATTTATCCGAAACATTGATCGGTTCTGAAATTGTAAAACTGGGTGGTGAGATCCGTGAAAAGATGAGGCAAGGTGAAAAGATCTACAACTTTACCGTTGGTGATTTTGATCCTTCTATTTTTCCCATACCAAAAGAACTGGAAGATGAAATAGTAACGGCTTACAGGAATCATTTCACCAACTATCCTGCAGCGGAAGGCAATCTCGATCTGCGTGAAGCCATTGTTTCTTTCATGAAAGAATGGGAAATGCTTGATTATTCATTAAGTGAGATTCTTGTGGCATCAGGTGGTCGTCCGCTTATTTATGCAACTTACCGTGCAATATGTGATAAGGGTGATAAAGTAATTTATGCGGTGCCATCATGGAATAATAATCACTACACTCATTTTGTAGAAGGCGAACATGTAGTAATAGAAGCAACAGCAGAAAATAATTTTATGCCGACAGCAGGTGATATTCGTCCGCATATAAAAGCGGCAACACTTATTTCTTTATGTTCTCCGCAAAATCCAACAGGTACTACTTTTTCAAAAAAAGAATTGGAAGCGATTTGTGATCTGGTATTGGAAGAAAATGCAAGAAGAACCGATAAGGAAAAGAAAGTATTTATCATGTATGATCAGATGTACTGGCATTTGACATATGGAGAGATAAAACATTATAACCCGGTTTCACTGCGTCCTGAGATGAGGGATTACACCATCTTTATCGATGCGATCAGTAAAGTATTTGCGGCAACTGGTGTAAGGGTCGGTTGGAGCATGGGACCTTCTTCCATCATCAATAAAATGAAGGCAATACTTGGGCATGTGGGGGCATGGGCGCCGATGGCGGAACAAAAGGCTGTTGCCAAATTTTTAGGTAAGAAAAAAGAAATTGAATCCTACTTACTGCATTTTAAAAATGGCCTCGAGGAAAGATTGCGTGGCATCCATGCAGGTTTTATGCAATTAAAAAATGAAGGATTACCGGTTGATTGTATAACACCTGAAGCGGCAATTTATTTAACGATAAAAATAGATGCAGTTGGTAAGAAAACTGGTGATGGAAAATTATTGGAAACCCAGGCTGATGTAACTGCTTATATATTGAACCAGGCGGGTTTGGCTGTTGTTCCTTTCTATGCGTTCGGCAGCAGCCGCAGCAATCCATGGTACCGGCTTAGTGTTGGTACTTGTAAAAAAGAAGAGATCAGCGAAATGATCGATAAACTTGGAGAAGCACTAAGGAAATTAGAAGGACAGCTACCAAAAAACATAGAGCCTGTTTCTGCCGCTCATACATAAAATTTTTTCCCGGTAATAAATTTTCTTAACTTCTCTATCCTAAAATTTATTGCCATGAGAAGTGTAGCCTTATCGGGCCTGTTCATTGTCTCTGCGCTTGCAATGAATGCCCAAAAACTTTCCTTAACTCCCCAAGTGGGATTTGAAAATTCAAGAACATCTGTTGACTACAATAACCTGGGATCTTTTGCTCCGTTAGGAGGGGAGTTTAATCCGCAGGTTAGTTTACGCATTGATTATAAATTCAAACGAGGCTTTGGACCTTACATTGGAGCAAGTACGAGCCGTTCTGGTGTGTTGTATAATTTTAATGATGTTGAGAACGGAATGAATGTGTACAATGCAACTAAAGCAAATATGCAAGTGCGCCTGGAAGCAGGTTATCAATATACAACGAAGCCAATTTTCTTTAATAAATCAAACCCGGCTTCAACTACCTCGTCATCGAAAACAAAATCACCAGCCAAAAGTTCATGTGGCAGTTATTCCTATAGCAGTAGCTGCTCAGGAAGTTCTTCATCCCGGTGTCAAAGCAAAACCAGTCCTGCAAAAAAAGTTGAAAATAAAGGTGGGTGGGTTCGTTTGCAGCCTTCTATCGGCGTGGGATATATTGCGGCGCCAACAACAGATATTGTTTCAAAAACCGGCGGCGGGCAAACTACTTATGAATATCGTGCAGGTAATTGGAATACGGCTTTTCTTACAGGAATGGGTTTTGAATTTGGAAGAAACAAACAACGCCTCATGAATGTCAGTATCAATTATTTTAAAGGCATTGGCAATATGAACCAGCAAACAATTTCTAACGAAACAGGTATAAAAACAAATTATGCGACCCTTGAATCAAAAGCTTCAGGATGGAATATGAGGATCGGAATTCCTTTTACTCTTGTCCCAGAAAAGAAACCGGGAAAACATACAACAACAAATAAAACCAAAAAAACAAGCTGCTGCGATAAAATGAGAGTTGAATATAAATATCGCTGCAGAATGAATTAAAGTTCTTTGTCATATAAAAAAGGAGAAGATCAAACTTCTCCTTTTTTATTTAATAATGTGCGATAGGGTCAGGCGTACTATCCGGGTCATTTTTAGCAACACCCGAGCTTGTAATATTTCTTCCCCGTAATAATAGCAGCCCTGCAACATGTGGCGCTGCCATTGAAGTACCACTTGCATAAGCGTAGCGATTATCCATCCATGTAGATAAGATGCGAACACCGGGGGCTGCAAAATCAACTACATCATTTCCATAATTAGAGAATGAAGCAAAATTGTCAAGACTATCAACTGCTGATACTGTGTAAACATTTTGAGCGTTGACTCTCGCGGGTGAACTAAGATTTGCCAATTTATTTTCATTGCCGGCAGCAATTGCAAAATAAATTCCTCTTGCTGCTGTATTTTTTACTTGCTGATCAAGAATATCAGACCCTTCTTCACCGCCAACACTCATATTGACTACATCTCCCGCAGCTGCGTTTGTATTTATATATGCTAATGCCTGGATGATATAAGATAAATTACCTTCTCCATCTTTATCCAGTACTTTAAGTGCAACAAGAGAAGCACCTGAAGCAACACCGAGCACACCAATAGTATTATTTTTTGCACCAATGATACCGGCCACATGTGTACCATGTCCATTTTGATCATCGGCAGAAGTTTGACCTTCAACAAAAGAACGGCTTCTTGTTTGATCGACTGTCAGGTCTGGATGATCAAAGTCGATCCCTGAATCAACGATCCAGGCTGTTTTACCAATCCCGTTACCATAGCCGATGCGATTTATATTCCATGTCACTAATCTTGGTTCAACGACAGTGAAACAAGATCCCAATAAAATAATTCTATCAGGTTCTACTACTCCTATTGATTCATCATGTCGCAATACATCAGCTTGAGCTGGGGTCATTGTTGCGATAAAACCACCCGGCTCACCAGCAAAGCTTGTCTTTAATGCTGAAACATCAATGCTGTTCATTTGTAATACAGTTCTACTTACCTGATCAAGACTGATGCGGGATGAGGTCCGTGAATTTATGACAGGACTAAATGCAACGATATATTGACTCGCTTTTATTTCACCATTACCTGTTGACGCTTTCATGACACATTCATCACCGCCGGAGCTATTACTAGTTGAATCATTATTCTTTTTACAGGAAACAATGACCATGATCGCTGCTAATAAAAAAATATTTTTCTGCATGTATGTGTACTTTTTCTTGCTAACGCAACGACATTTACAGATATTGATTTTTGTAAAAGCCTTTAACAAGTCTTTACAGTTATGCGAGAATAATGCCGTGATTTGTGAAAAGACTAAATGACAGACTTTAAACTTTGCTAAAAAAATTTAGTCAGTTTTTGTTCACTAAAAACCAGAATGGTTTCAATTGATGATCGTTGTAAACTTTTATAAGTTTTGATCTTTTGGAAGTGATGCCGTTGCGAAGTACCATTTCATGAGTTTGACAAAATGCAGATTCAGATTCTGCATACAGAAAAAGATGTTCAAGGCTGATCAGTTCTTTTTCAAGAGCCTTTTCACTCATCAGTGCTGTTTTTAATAACAACACCAGTTCTCTTTCTCTGTTCGGGGTTCTCATTTCAATTACACGTTACTTTAATAACCAGCCATGCCTTTTTTATTCGGGCAGCCACAATCGTTGCCCTTTGCCTTGCTGGTATAATAGTTTTTATTGCAGCTAACGGCTCCAACAGCTACTATTAATAACACCGCAAATACTATCTTGTTTAAACTCTTCATAATTGAATTTCTAAATTAAACTATTTTACGGGCAATTTAGTATACCAATTGATAAATGCTGCAAAAAATTATATGACTCCTTTGGCTGGTAAAAAGCTGCTTGTGGTTCCACTTGACTGGGGCCTTGGCCATGCCACTCGTTGTGTGCCTGTTATCAGGGATTTAATAAATAATAACTGCGAGGTATGGTTGGCTGGGGAAGGAGCACAAGAAAATTTACTTAGGGAAGAATTTCCATCATTGCCTTTTTTACCATTAAAGGGTTACAGGATAAAATATGCAAAAAATGGTTTTACCGGCAAACTCCTTTTGCAGATCCCATCCATTTTACGTTCAATAAAAGAAGAAAACAAATGGCTAAAAGAACAGGTAGGTAAATATGGATTTGATGCAGTGATCTCAGATAATCGTTATGGTCTCCACCATGAAAATGTATCTTCTGTTTTTATCACTCACCAGCTTTGTATTAAAAGTTCTTTGGGAAAGTGGAGCGAGAAAATATTACAAAAATGGAATTATAAATTCATAAACGGGTTTAATGAATGCTGGGTGCCGGATCAAGCTGGAGAAAATAATTTTGCGGGAGAATTGTCACATCCAGCCAAACTTCCAACAATACCTGTGAACTACATTGGTTCATTATCAAGATTTGAAAAAAAGAAAATTGATGAAATAAAAAAACATTTGTTGATTATTCTTTCCGGGCCAGAACCACAAAGAACAATCTTAGAAAATAAAGTAATTGATCAAATTGTAAATTATCCGGCTACAGCAACAATTGTAAGAGGAATGCCGGGAGAAAAAAATATTCTTCCATCAACAAATACGATCCACTTTTATAATCATCTTTCGTCAGTAGAATTAAACGATGAGGCAATGAAAGCTGAGTTCATCATTAGTCGCAGTGGCTATAGTACAATTATGGATATCGCTGCTTTGCAAAAGAAAAGCATTTTGGTGCCGACACCGGGGCAAACTGAACAGGAATACCTTGCAGCATATCTTATGAAAAAACAATTTGCTTTTTGCGTAGTCCAGGGTAGTTTTTCTTTGGTGAAGAATATTGAAGAGGCCAGGAATTTTGAATATAGTCTTTAAGTCAAATAATTGAAACCGGAAGCCAAAGCACATATTGCGGTACTAAGCACCAATCTTTTCTTTGCAGTCAATTTTAGTTTGGTAAAATATGTTTCGCCGGCATTGGTGAAGCCTTATGCAATAAATATTCTTAGGGTAGGTATTAGCCTGGTTTTATTTTGGCTGTTATGGACAATGAGTGATATAAAACCTCATATCAAAAGAAAACATTGGCTTCGGTTTTTCCTCTGCGGGTTAATGGGCATTGCTATCAATCAAATGTTTTTTATTAAAGGACTTATCTATACTTCAGCTATTCATGCTTCTTTACTCATACTATTAACACCCATCCTTATTACAGTATTTGCCTTTACGGTATTGAAAGAAAGGGTAACGATGATAAAAGCATTAGGTTTAGGATTGGGTATCGGCGGTGCAGTATTATTAATTATGTCAAAAGAACAATCATCATCTGCCACTGATTATTTGTTTGGTGATTTGCTGATCGTCATCAATGCAATTTCTTATACCATTTATTTTATAATAGTAAAACCTTTGATGGCCGAATACCCGCCTTTGCATGTTGTCCGTTGGGTTTTCACTTTTGGCTTTCTTATGATACTTCCATTTGGCTGGAATGAATTCGTTTCAATTCCCTGGGAAAAATTAGAATGGTCGCATTACTTGTCAATACTATTTGTCGTTGTCCCTGGAACATTCCTTGCTTATTTCTTTAATATTTACGGCATACAACATTTGGGCGCCGGTACAACCGGTGCATACATTTATACACAACCTGTATTTGCAGCTATCATTGCCGTTATTTTTTTCCATGAACAATTAACTCCCGCAAAACTGTTGGCCGGCATCATGATCTTCCTTGGTGTATTTCTAGTGAGTTTTAAAAGAGGCTCATTGAACAAGAGCCTTGGGGTAATCGAAGAATAAAAATTTCTTTTTTGCTTCTTTAAATTTATTCCACTTCTTCGCTTCGATGGAAACGGCGAAGATGCCACAGGTAGGGATATTATCTATTCTAATATCATCAGTTAGACTGTTTGCAAAATCTGTTATGCCGGGGTTATGAGAAAAAACAGCTACGCAATCAATATCATCATTCAATTTTTCAATAACACTATTAAACGCCTCATCACTTGCCATGTATAATTCTGTTTTTAACAGCAACTCATCTTTTTCTTTTTTATATCGCTTCGCAAATTGCTCCGCTGTTTTTCTTGCACGTCTTGCAGGGCTTGTAACAAATGCATCGATCTTTATTCCTCTTTCGTATAATTTTTCCGCCATTGCCGGTGCATCCTTTTTACCACGTTCATTCAGCGGCCTTTCATAATCACTCAGTCCGGGATCATCCCAACTGCTTTTTGCATGACGTATTAGAAGAAGTGTTTTCATTTGCCCCTATCCCCTAAAGGAGTTTTTGAAAAGTTATTAATACTGATTTAACCCTTTCAATAATCGTTCCAGTGTATAATTGAAAAGTTACAAAACTTGCAAATACGAAATTATTAAAGTTTGAGATCCTTGAAGAATGTTTATATATTCCCCCCTTAGGGGATAAGGATTAATATCCTCTTACATTCTTCCCTTCCATATAATTCATGAAAGCTTTATTCACTACTTTATTACCACCGGGTGTAGGATAGTTACCGGTGAAATACCAATCACCCAGATTACTTGGACAAGCAGTATGAAGATTTTCTATTGTCTGGTAGATAACCTGTACCGGTATATCAAGATCCTTCGGAGTAATTAGTTCAGCGATCTTATTCGTGATCTCCTCAATGGTAAATAGCTTATAAATTTTCTTGACAACATTTTCTGTATGCAATTGGTTGCTGCGATTGAGTTCTTTACAATGGTCATATATCTCCTGTAAGCATGCTTCTTTATTTCTTTCCTTCAATAAGGCTGCTACCGCCTGGAATGCCACAAACTCTCCCATCTTACTCATATCAATGCCATAACAATCAGGGTAACGAATTTGCGGTGAAGAAGAAACAACAATGATCTTTTTTGGCTGCAACCTGGACAACATACGAATGATACTTTCTCTCAGTGTTGTACCACGAACTATTGAGTCATCTATCACGACTAATGTATCCACACCTTTTCTTACTGTACCATAAGTGACATCATAAACGTGCTGCACCATTTCACTTCGACTCGAATCTTCTGTGATAAAAGTCCGCATCTTCACATCTTTAATCGCTACTTTTTCTATACGGATACGGCGATTGATCATTTCTTTCAGCTTCTCGGGATCATAATCTCTGCCCCAACTTAAGATTCTTTCAATCTTCACTCTATTCAAAAAATCTTCCATGCCTTTTAGCATCCCATAAAAAGCAGTTTCGGCTGTGTTGGGTATAAAAGAAAAAATGGTGTTCTTGAGATCATGATCGATCGCATTCAATACTTGTTCAGTCAAATTATACCCAAGCTGGTTCCTTTCACGATAAATTTTTTCATCACTGCCGCGGGAAAAATAAATTCGTTCAAAGCTGCATGCTTTTCTTTCTTTAGGTTCTAATATTTGAGCTACTTCAATCACTCCTTTCTCATCAACGATTAAAGCCTGGCCCGGCATTAATTCTTGTACTTCATTCTCACCGACATTAAAACTTGTTCGAATTGCGGCACGTTCAGATGCAGCTACTACCACTTCATCATTCATATAATAATAAGAAGGACGAATGCCATGTGCATCGCGAAAAACAAAACCAATACCGTTACCAGTAAATCCGCCCACATGAAACCCGCCATCCAATATCGGCAACACCTTCTTCAGCACTTTTTTAATATCAAGTTTTTCGGGTGAAGCTTCATCTTCACGACAGAGATAAGTATGCATCAGCTCGATCATAGCAGCCAGATCGCTGAAACGAGTGTTCTCATGCGGCTCTTTCCCTGCCAACGCAAATAATTCATCTGAGTTAACAATATTAAAATTCCCTGCTAATGCAAGATTGCGTGCAGGGATTGTATCACGGTTAATAAAAGGATGACAATACTCCAATTTATTCTTGCCTTGTGTACCATAACGAAGATGACCCAGCAATAATTCACCTAAAAAGTTTACATGTCCTTTCATCAAACCCGGGTGATTCCTGATACCGGGATGATATTTTTCCAGCTCTTCCAATTCTTTTCCTACTTGTTGAAAAATATCGGCGATCGCCTGTGTAGCATTACTGCGCATACGATTCATAAAAGGATAGCCCGGTTCTACATCGAGTTTTACGGTGGCAATGCCGGCGCCATCCTGGCCACGGTTATGTTGCTTTTCCATCAGGAGGTAGAGCTTATTAAGCCCCCACATCACTGTGCCATATTTTTGATGATAATATGAGAACGGCTTCCGCAGGCGGATGAATGCGAGGCCACATTCGTGTTTTATCGGGTCACTCATGAATCATTTTCTGTAGAGAAGGCGCAAAGTTAATGGTTGATCCGCAGAAAACAGGTGTTAGAATTTTCGATATAAGAAAGATAAAATTGACAAAAGTCAAATAGAATTAGGGAACGATGAAAGCATTGCGATCCTGGGGCAAGCCCACGTTAAACTGCGACGCAACTGTTGAAGGGTGAACAGAAAGATAAACGGAGCGTCGCAACGGAAGTCTAATCAGGGAACAAAAGCTGATATCAAAAAAAATTTTCTTTCGAATTCGAGGTTGTTTTGGTCCCCTTAATCAAAACGCTTTTTGCTTTTCACTGATCCATTTTGTAAGATCAGTACAGCTTTTTATTTCATCATCGATCATAATGTAGTAAGTGGGAACCTTGTCCTTCATCCACTTTTCAAGCGTCTTTTGTTTCTTTTCTTCCAATGCCATTGTTGAAATGCGGCTGAAATCATCTTTCATGTTCAGACGATGAGGTTCGCTGCGGCTTTTATAATGTACAATGCGTACACCTTTTTTCCCGTTATCGTCGAATACAACAGGCTGGGAATAATCACCTGGCTTGAGTTTATCAAGCATTGCAACAAGATCTTTATCGAGAAGATCAATTGTTACATAAGGACTGCCATCACGACCCAAAAAATATGGGCCACTGAATTTAGCCTGCTCATCTTCTGTATAGCGTGTAGCTGCAGCCGCAAAACTTAAGGTGCCTGCAATGATCTTTGATCTTACTGTATCAGCTTTTGCTATCGCAGTTTTTACTTCAGCATCGGTTACAGGAGGTATGCGCAGTATATGACGGATCACCGCGTCATCTCCAATTCGCTGCACTAACTGTATTAAATGATAACCAAATTTTGTTTTGATAGGACCGATCATATCCCCTTCATTTTTCAAACGAAAACAAGCGGCGAGGAAATTCGGATCCCATGTTTTATCATTACGGTTTACCTGGTATTGACCTCCTCTTTCTTTGCTACCCGGATCTTCTGAATAACGTTGTGCCAGTTGCTCAAAGGTTGCCAGCTTCATTTCAACCTGCCTCTTATAATTGAGCAATTCATCCATTACAAATTTTTCAAGATCACGATTGCCCTTGGGGTAAAAAACAATTTGACCGATCTCCAGTTCTGATTCGAAATAGGGAAGACTGTCTTTTGGAATTTTTTCGTAGAATAGTTTTGCTTCATTCGGAGTGATATGCACATTCTCCACTATTTTTCTTTGCATGGCTTCTGCCAGCTTTTGTTCCCTCACTGTTTCTCTTGCATCTTCTTTTATCTGGTAGATGGATTTGCCCGCAATTTCTTCCAGTGCCTCCTGCGTGCCATATGCATTAATGTATTTACGTATGCGATTATCAAGATCCGCCTCTATTTCTTCGTCGGTCACCGGCAACGAATCTTTTTCTGCCTGCAGCATCAATACTTTTGAGATCAGCGCTTGTTCCATCAATACACATTGTGCATTATCAGGCACCTGGCCGCCATTCCTGACTGCATCGGAAATCGTGTTTTGAATATCTGAATAAAGAATGATCCTGTCTCCGACAATCCCCAATATTTTATCAGCCACCACTTTCGCTGATTGTCCTTGCGCAGCAAACGTTGCTGCCATTAAAAAGAATAAGCTGAGTGTAAATATTTTCTTCATAACCAGGATTTGAATCCCAAAAGTAAATTTGATTGTCAGAGGAAGTAAAGAAGCCGGGTTTATTAACAAAAGTTTGATGAGGTTTAGAATTAAGAGTTCAGAGTTAAAGCAACTTATAACTCTGACCTTTAAACTCTTAACTAAAGTGTTCTCTTCACTTCTTCCTCCTCAAATGCCTCTACCACATCCCCCACTTTTATATCACTGTAGTTTTTAATCATTAAACCACATTCCATACCAGCCTGCACTTCTTTTACATCATCTTTAAATCGTTTTAAAGATGCTAATTCAGCGTAGGCACCTTCGCCGGTTGGGTAGGTAACGATACCATCCCTGATAAGACGGACTTTAGAATCTCGCTTGATCTTTCCGTCCCGTACATAACAACCTGCTACAATTGTCTTATCAAACTTGAATACTTCCCTTATCTCAACATTTGCAACGATCTTTTCTTGTATCGTTGGCTCCAGCATTCCTTCCATCGCCATCTTTATTTCATCAATTACTTTGTAAATGATAGAATACATCTTTATTTCTATCGCTTCATTCTCGGCAAGTCGTGCAGCCTGCTGTGAAGGACGAACATTAAAACCAATAATGATCGCATCAGATGCATTAGCAAGTGTTACATCGCTTTCCGTTATCTGGCCAACGCCTTTATGAATTACTCGTACAACAATTTCTTCTGTACTTAATTTCTGTAAACTATCGCTTAACGCTTCTACTGAACCATCCACATCACCTTTGATGATCACATTCAATTCTTTGAAATTACCAAGTGCCAAACGACGACCGATCTCATCAAGTGTAATATGTTTTTTAGTACGAATACCTTGCTCACGAAGGATCTGCGCACGGCGGTATGCTACTTCTTTTGCTTCCGCTTCATCATCGTAAACCCTGAATTTTTCACCGGCTTGTGGCGCACCATTCAAACCAAGGATCAACACAGGTGCTGAAGGTGGCGCCTCTTCTTTCTTCTTATTTCTTTCATTGAACATGGCTTTCACTCTTCCAAAGTGCTGACCACTTACTACCAGATCTCCACCTTTCAATGTACCGTTTTGAACAAGAACGGTAGCAACATAACCACGTCCTTTATCCAAAGTTGCTTCGATAATAGTTCCGCTTGCTTCACGTTCAGGATTTGCTTTTAAGTCAAGCAATTCTGCTTCCAATAATATTTTTTCTAATAGCTGATCTACATTCAACCCTTTCTTGGCAGAAATTTCCTGGCTCTGAAATTTACCACCCCATGCTTCTACCAATAAATTCATTTGCGAAAGTTGCTCATAAATTTTCTGGGAGTTCGCACCGTCTTTATCAATTTTATTTACTGCAAAGATCATTGGCACACCAGCTGCCTGCGCATGGCTGATCGCTTCTTTTGTTTGCGGCATTACTGCATCGTCAGCTGCAATAACGATCACAGCGATATCAGTAACCTTAGCACCGCGTGCACGCATCGCGGTAAATGCTTCGTGACCCGGCGTATCAAGGAAGGTAATTTCTTTTCCATTGGGCAACTCAACCTGGTAAGCACCGATGTGCTGTGTGATACCACCGGCTTCTCCAGCAACCACATTCGCTCTTCTTATATAATCAAGCAAGGAAGTTTTACCATGGTCAACGTGACCCATGATAGTAACAATTGGTGAACGGGGTTGCAATTCTTCTTCGTCATCGTCTTCATCATCCACATCTTCCATTTCCATCTGCTTTTCCATATCAATGAACTCAACATCAAATCCGAATTCACTTGCCACAAGTTCAATTACTTCCGCATCGAGTCGTTGATTTATTGAAACCATAATACCCAGACCCATACACTTACTAATGACATCTGTAAAGTTTACATCCATCAGGTTAGCCAATTCACTTACACTGATGAATTCAGTCAACTGCAGCTTGTTACCTTCATCGCTATCACCTGCAGCTTCAGCAGCCTCTTCACGTTTCGCTTTACGATACTTTGCTTTTAAACTTTTACCACGACCGCCGGCACCGGCAAGCTTGGCCTGTGTTTCCCTGATTTTTTCTTGTATTTCTTTTTCATCAATTACCTTGTCTTCTCTTGCGGGCCTGTTATCTCCTCTGCGGGAAATGCCAGGACCAGTTCTTCCACCGCTACCAGGTCCACCCGGTCCTCTTCCACCACCACCAGGTCCACCGCCCGGTCCTCCACGACGATCATCTCTTTTGAATCTTTCATCTCTTCTATCTTTATCTTTGATCGCATCTTCTCTTTTTACTTCTTTCTTCTCGATCGGGATGCGTTTGCGTTTACGCTTTTCATCATGTTTTGGACGAGTATCATTCTCAACCGGCAGATCGATCTTTCCAAGGATCTTTGGTCCTTCTAATTTATCTGCTTTTATATTTTCAATAACCGGAGGAGCTTCTTCTATTGGCTCTTCAGGAATGATTTCTTGTTTTACTTCCTCAACGGGTTGTTCAACTGCTTCCTCTTTCTTCCCTTTCTTTTTAGTTGGCTTCTTTTCTTCTTTCTCTTCTACTTTTTCTTCCTTCTTCTTAGATTCTTTTTTAGGTCTTGTTGAAGAGTCTATCGTTGAGAGGTCAATTTTATTGATGACTTTCGGACCTTCCAATTCCGGTATTTCCGCTTTTACAAGTTCAGGCTCTGCTACCACAGGTTGTTCAACAACAACCGGTGGAGGCGCAGGTGCTTCTTCTTTTGGTTCTTCTTTTTTTACCGGTTTCTTTTCTTCTTTATCTTTTTTGAAAATAATTTCTTCTTCGTCCTTCTTTTTCTTCAGGTCAGCTGCAACTCCTTTGGGCAAATCGATCAGGTCACTTTTCAGTTTTGCTACTTTATCGCTTTGAAACTCTTGTTGCAGGGCACGATACATGTCTTCTGAAAGCTTAGAGGTCGGCTTCAGATCATCTTTACTAAATCCTTTGCCTGTCAAAAAATCAACAAGGGTGTCTTTGCCGATGTTGAATTCTTTGGCTGCGGCCATTAATCGCGGTGTTGCTGTTTCTGCCATTAAGTTTTTTTATGTTATCAACTTTATATCTCTGCTCGCCTTCTGTTGCGTCGTCCCGATAGCTATCGGGATACGACAACAATACTATTCCTCTATAATTTTATTCCTTTTCAAATTCTGCCTGTAATACTTTTCTCACTTCATCAATTGTTTCTTTTTCCAGGTCAGTACGACGTTCTAATTCTGCAGCGGTCAGGTTCAATACACTTCTTCCGGTGTCACAACCGATGCGTTTTAATTCATCGATCACCCATGTTTCTATCTCATCACTAAATTCATCAAGATCGATATCAAATTCCTCTTCTACTCCTTCATCATCACGATAAACATCAAGTTCAAATCCTGTAAGCTCACTTGCCAGTTTGATATTGACACCACGACGACCGATGGCCAATGAAACCTGGTCGGGCTTTAAATAAACATTTGCATGCTTATTATCCTGGTCAAGTTCCATGCTGGTGATCTTAGCAGGGGTCAATGATCTTTGAATGAGCAGCTGGGTATTGTTTGTATAATTGATCACATCAATATTCTCATTCTTCAGTTCACGAACTATGCCATGAATACGGCTACCCTTCATACCTACACAGGCTCCAACAGGATCGATACGATCATCAAAAGATTCAACAGCTACTTTAGCTCTTTCACCCGGATCCCGAACGATTTTCTTGATGACAATAAGACCATCAAAGATCTCAGGAACTTCAATTTCCAATAATTTGGCAAGAAAGTCAGGCGAAGTTCTAGAAAGTATAATTACCGGAGTATTATTTCTCATGTCCACTTTCTTAACAACAGCACGGATGGATTCGCCTTTTTTGAAGTAATCCTGTGGTATTTGCTCACTTTTTGGAAGTATCAGCTCATTACCTTCCTCATCCAATAATAAGATCTCTTTTTTCCAAACCTGGTATACTTCTGCACTGATGATCTCGCCGATCCTTTCGCTGTATTTTTTAGCCAGTGAATTTTTCTTCAGATCGCTGATACGACTCGCAAGTGTTTGCTTGGCAGCAAGAATTGCACGACGCCCGAAATCATAAAGATCGATCGGCTCAAACAATTCTTCACCCACTTCAAAATCCGGTTCTATTTTCACAGCGTCGCTATACGCAACTTCTGCGAGCGGATCATTTACCTGCCCATCTTCCACAATGGTACGGCGACGCATAATCTCAAGGTCACCTTTTTCTGCGTTTACGATAACATCGAAGTTTTCATCACTGCCGAATTTCTTGCGCAGCAAAGTTTTGAAAACATCCTCTACCACTTTCATCATCGTGGGGCGGTCGATATTCTCTGCATCCTTAAATTCCTGGAATGCATCTATCAGGTTAATACTTGACATAATATGGCTTTTTTGCTTTGAGCATTTAGCTATTAGCTGATAGCTAATAGCCAATAGCTTTCTTAAAATTTTATCTGGACCTTCGTTGTTTTAATTTCTTCTTTTAAAATTATATGTTGAATAACTTCTTTCTTTTTTCCTTTTCCTCTCTCTTCTTCGACCACTATTTCATTTTCTGAAACACTTATCAATTTCCCTACTTTCTTCAACCCATTCTTTAATACTATATCCACCATCCTCCCGATATTCTTTAAGTACTGCCTGTCAAGCATCAGGGGTTCATCCAATCCGGGCGAGGATACTTCAATTGAAAAATCGCCATTCGGAAAAAGATTTTCTTCCACCCATTTATAAAGAGCCCGGTTTATTCTCGAAAGCTGATCAATAGTTGCGCCCTGGTCAGCATCCACAAATACCTTGATGTTATTGGTTGGCTTTACACTTGTTTCAACCACGAAGTAGCCCGGCAATTCCGACAACAACTCATTTAATTTCTTTTCTACTGTTATTACCTGGTTTTCAGAATTCATAACCATGCTACTTTAACCCTCACGGCCGGTATGTTAAATGAAGAAGGGAACGGATCCGTTCCCTTCTATCAATCATTACCGGTGCAAATGTAAAGTAAATACCGGTTATCAGCCAAATATTAATCATAGCAACTTTAACAGTCCAACATTTCATGAGCCGGGCTAATTTTGTGTTATGCTACGTTATTTGCTTTATGCATTCTTAATATACCTCGCTTACCGGCTGGTATTTCATTTTATCATTCCCATATACAAAACTACAAAGCAGGTAAAAAAACAATTTCGTGAGATGCATAGCCGGATGGAAGATAATATCAATCAGCAACAGGCTAACCAGCAAACTATGCCTCCAAAGCAAGAAGACAAAAAAGCACAGGCGGGCGATTATATTGACTTTGAAGAAGTGAAATAATTGCTCATCTACACTTTATTTTTTTATTTTTGCCGCCCGGAGCCAAAAAGCTCAGGACCCTTAGCTCAGACGGTTAGAGCACCTGACTCATAATCAGGGGGTCGTTGGTTCGATCCCAACAGGGTCCACTAAAAGGTTTGAGGTTTACTCAGACCTTTTTTATTTCACTTCTTCAAAGTCAATATAATCTCCCGCCTGTGCTTTTTTGTCTTCTTGCTTAGGAGGCATAGTTTGCTGGTTAGCCTGTTGCTGGTTGATA
>DASTZB010000336.1:0-7605 GCA_035764525.1 Chitinophagaceae bacterium
AGTTGCTCTTAAAATATAAACAGCCGTCACAACAATCGAAGCACAAGCGATGATAGTTGCAATGCGATAAAAAGCATCTGCTTTTTGCCATGAACCCATGAACACCGTCATCTCAGCAACAAAACCACTAAAGCCCGGTAACCCTAACGAACACAAACCCGCAATGACAAACACGGTTGAAATGAACGGCATCATTTTCATTAGTCCGCCGAGTTGTGCTACTTGCCTTGTATGTGTTCTGTCGTAGATCATCCCGATCACAGCAAAGAAAAGGGCTGTCATTAAACCATGAGAAACCATTTGCATTACTGCTCCATCGATTGCCGTCTTTGTTAGCATACCGATACCTAACAAGACAAACCCGCAGTGACTTACCGATGAATATGCGTTGATATATTTAAGATCGGTCTGCATCATGGTAGCGAAAGCCCCGTATAGAATGGCGATGCAGGCCAACACGATTATTATTGTTGAATATTCATGCGCAGCATCAGGCATTAAATAAGTAGCCACTCTTAAACATCCATAACCGCCAAGTTTCATCGATATACCCGCAAGAAACATGGATGCTGCTGTCGGCGCTGACGAGTGACCATCGGGCACCCATGTATGAAATGGAAATAAGGCTGTAAAAATTCCAAAGCCTATAAATGCAAACGGGAAAAACAATTTTTGTATTTCAATCGGAATATTTGTTCCGGCAATCTGTATCAAATCGAAACTGTGTGCACCATTTATGTTTGTATTGAAATAGATCCCTGTTAACCCTACAAACACCAGTGCAGAACCGCCCATCAGCATCAATGCAAGTTTCATAGCGCTGTATTCTTTTTTACCGCTACCCCAGATCCCGATCAATAAGAATTTTGGAATGACAGCCACTTCGAGGAAGAAGAATAAGGTAAACAGATCAAGAGCAATAAAGAAACCATAAGCACCAAGACTTAAAAATATTAACAGGAAGAAAAATTCTTTACTAAGCTTTTCCATTTTCCATGAAACCAAAACGCCTGCTATCACCACGAATGCTGTTAACAATATCATGGCGATAGATATTCCATCCACGCCGACATGATAGTTAATATTCAACGGCTCATACCAGGTATAATTATTTTCAAATAAGAAATTTGAAGTATTGCCAGTTGCTCTTTCTTTTCTGTAAAAATAAAATAGGACAAACGCAATGATCACTTGTATAGTAGCACCTAATAAGGCAACAGTTCTTATCTGCTTCAAACCTTTCAGCAGCAATATACCAACTGCTGTGATCAATGGAATAATTATCAGTAATGAAAGATTCATAAATTATGTTATCAACTTAAGTAATTCTTTTTATCGTCCCTTGCGTCGCACACTTTATACAACAATAAGTCTACTTATCTTCATTGGCACATTAGCAAATCATCACATTTGCTAATTAATTTTATTTCCACAAATACAAAAACACAACCGCCAATGCAACAATGCCCCCAAAGAAATAAATAGCATAGCTCTGCACCTTACCCGATTGTATGCCTTTTATAAAACCGGAAACCGATGCTGTTGTATTCGCAATTCCATTCATCAGTCCATCTACAATATTCCTGTCGATCCACGCTGCCGGACGACCAATGAGATTAAAAATTATTTTTTTTGTGATGAAAAGATATATCTCATCAATATAAAATTTCTTGTATGCTGCTTTGTATAAACCGCCCAACGATTGTGACAGCTTTTCAGCTTTATCACTTTCTTTCCTGTATATCCACATGGCGAGTAAAATTCCAATTACTCCGAATGCAACAGGTGCGATTGAGAACATAGGATCAAAATGAGATTCCAACGCTGTTCTGTCTGACGAAATATATTCTCCGAAAGGAATAAAACCTGCAAAAATTGAACAAAGCGCCAGGATAATCAATGGAAGCTTCATGGAAATCGGTCCTTCACCATGGTGGCCATGCACTTCTGCATTCTTGTTCCAGAAAATGGAAAAGTATAACCGGAACATATAAAATGCGGTAAGACCAGATGTGAACAACGCCACTCCATAAACTATTTTATTCGAATTGTATGCTGCTAATAAAATTTCTTCTTTACTAAAGAAACCTGCAAACGGAGGAATACCAGCAATTGCCAAACAGGCCACAAGGAAAGTGAGATTAGTTATTGGTAAATATTTTCTTAAACCACCCATATCCTTCATTTCGTTGCTATGAATAAAATGGATCACTACTCCGGCGCCAAGGAATAATAATGATTTAAAGAAAGCATGAGTGAACAAGTGGAACATTGAAGCCGTATAGCCCAAACCATTTTCACTACCATAACCCGAAACTCCCAAAGCAAACATCATATAACCGATCTGCGACATGGTGGAATAAGCCAGCACTCTCTTAATATCAGTTTGCGTACAAGCAATTATCGCTGCAAGAAAGGCGGAGACAATTCCAATTACTGTTACAATACTTAATGATACTGGAGTAATTGTGAACAACGGAAATAATCTCGCAACAAGATAAACCCCGGCTACGACCATAGTTGCCGCATGTATCAATGCAGAAACAGGAGTGGGGCCTTCCATTGCATCTGGTAGCCATATATGTAATGGAAACATCGCGGATTTCCCTGCGCCACCAATAAATATTAATGTCAATCCCCAGGTAAGTGCACTCACACCAACGAAAGAGGCTCTAGTGATAGCAAGGAACTGTGATGATTGTTGTGATGTGAGATTTGTAATGAGTGTGTTGAAATCAAGCGTTTCGCCGTAAAAGGCAAGAATCAAAATACCTACAAGGAAACCAAGGTCAGCAAAACGGGTGACGATAAATGCCTTTTTGGAAGCTGCAACTGCAGAGGGTTTATCGTAATAATAACCGATCAGTAAGTAAGAGGATACACCCACCAATTCCCAGAATATATATATCTGGAAAAGATTGCTCGAAACTACTAACCCCAGCATTGAAAATGTAAATAAACCAAGGAATGCATAGTAAGTAGCAAACCTTTCTTCGCCATTCATATAACCCAAACTGAAAATATGCACCATCAGTGAAACAAATGTGACGACTACCAGCATCATTACTGAAATAGGATCGAGGATGATGCCCATATCAATGCTAACATTCTCTGAAAATGATAACCAGGTAAATTTAATCGCTGTTATTGTTTGATAAGTTTCTCCAACTTTTCCATCAACAAAAAAATAATTGTAAGCGGTGTATAATGATAACACGGCAGAAACCAGTAACAAACTTGTTCCAATGATGCCAGAAGAGTTTTTAAAATATTTTCTTCCAAATATTCCAAGTAAAGCAAAACCTGCCAAAGGCAGAAGCGGGATCAATGCTATGTATGAAGCGTAGTTCATCTTTAATATTTCATTTCTTCGGCAGTTTCTACATCAATTGACCGGTGACTGCGATAGAGATTAATAATAATGGCTATTGCCACTGCTGCTTCCGCTGCCGCGATCGTAATAATAAATATGGTGAAGAAAATACCGTCGAGTTTGTCAGGATACAGGTATTTGTTAAACACAACAAAATTTATGTTTACACTATTCAATATCAATTCTATTGACATCAGCATCGTGATCATGTTACGACGAGTAAACAAACCGTACATACCTATAAAGAATAAAGCGGTGCTTACAAATAAAATTTGTGATATGGGGATGTCAGTCATAAACCTTCAACTATTTCTTTTTCTTTTAAAATCTGAATATTGCTCTGCTTTTGTTCTTTTGTTCCTGTTGAAGAAACTCTTGCAGGAGCTTTTATTGCGATCACAATACAGCCAACCATGGCTGCCAGCAATAAAATGCTCACAACTTCAAAAGGCAATGCATAACCATTCTCGCCTGTTGCCAGCATTTGGTTTCCAATTTTATTTACACTCCAGTCAAAATTTTTATCGCCAGCCTGGAAATCATTTTTATAAATAAGAAAATATGTCAATGCAAAACCAAATAGAATAGCTAATACTGAAGCGATCGATCTAAGCATCGGTGGCTTTGACATTTCTTTTCCCGATTGCTGGGTAAGAAAAATTGAAAAAATAATGAGCACCACAATACCCCCGACATAAACTACTATCTGTACTGCGGCGATAAATTCAACTTCAAGCCAAAAATATAGACCTGCAACACCAATTAATGAAAACAATAACCAGATAGCTGAACGGAAAATTTTCGCAGTGGTAACAGAAAGAATTGCTGTACCTAATATAAAGGCAGATAGGATGTAGAAAATTATTTGTGATGCAGTCATTTTGATTTTGTTCTGATTCAGTCTTTATTCAATTCCTTCTTTTATCTTACTTCCGGGATTATTTAAAATCTTTGTCAAATTTGTTCGGTCGAATACACTGTGCTCAAATGTCTGTGCCATTTTAATTGCATTTGTCGGACAGGCTTCAATACACAAGTTGCAAAACGTACAAAGCTCCAGGTGGTATACAAATTTGTCGATCGCTTTTTTCTTTTTACCATCGGGTTGTATATCAAACTTCGTCACGATTTTGATTGTTGCGTTAGGACAGGCTAACTCACAAGCAGTGCACCCTGTGCAGGCATGTTCATTATGCTCATCATGTATCATCACTACCTCGCCACGAAAACGTTCCGGTAAGACCAAAATATCTTTATTGTCCGGGTACTGCTGCGTGATTTTCTCTTTGCGATGATGTAAAGCATACCAGCCGGTCAATCTCATGCCGGTGAATAGTGATTTAACACCGCCAAAAACATCTTTTATGTATTTAACAATAAACATTAAAAATTATTTAAGCTATTAGCCATTAGCTAAAAATGCCATCCCATTATTGCCATCAACGTTACCAATAATAAATTGAACATGCTTATCGGTAATAAATATTTCCATTCAAGATTTAATAACTGGTCAATCCGCAGCCGCGGGAATGTCCAGCGAAACCACATGATCACAAAAATTAAAAAGAATGTTTTGCCCATGAACCAAAGACTTGATGGAATATAATCCATGTAGTGATTGAACTGGGTATCTGTCCCAAAGTGTAATGGCTGCCATCCTCCCAAAAACAATGTAGCGCCGAGTGCACAAACCACAAATATGTTTACATACTCTGCCAAAAAGAACAAAGCGAACTTCATTCCTGAATATTCAGTATGAAAGCCTGCTGTGAGTTCTGATTCTGCTTCAGCAAGATCAAATGGTGCACGGTTGGTTTCTGCAGTTACCGCGATCATAAAGATCACGAATGCGATCCACACCGGAAGGTGGCCTTTGAAGATCCACCAGCCATCCGCTTGTGAATTTACGATAGATGAAATTTTCAGATCGCCGGTTAGAATTACAATGGCAAGAACGGCGAAACCAGCAGATAGTTCATAACTCACGATCTGTGCTCCGCTACGCATAGCACCAAGCAATGAGTATTTATTATTGCTTGCCCAACCTGCCATTAATATACCTATCACAGATACAGATGATATGGCAGTAAAAAACAAAACACCAATATTAATGTCCCATATCTGTAATCCTTTTGCAAACATCAGCGGGGCCATTATCACCATTGCAATGATCATTACAATGAATGGCGCAAGATTGAATAGTAATTTATCGGCACCATCCGGCGTCATTCCTTCTTTTACGATCAGCTTTAATGTATCAGCCACCGTTTGAAACATTCCTACAGGACCTACCCGATTCGGACCGAGGCGCAACTGCATCCATGCAGAAACTTTTCTTTCCATCATGATTAGTACGAGGCCAAGCATTGCAAACAAGCCAATGATGCATACACCCACAATTGCAAATTCAATGAGCATCGGCCATGGGGCACTGAATGAATTATTCAACCATTCATGAATTTCATTTGATATGTGTTCTAGACTTGGCATTTTTTATTTTATTAACCCAACTGCCGAATATCTATTTAGCTTTCGTTGCGTCGCACTCTACTACGGTTTGTAATTCTATTCAACTTTATTAAACCCCTAAGGGATTTCTTTTTAAAAATCCTTCATTTGGTCTACCGACATTGCGCCCAGCTGGGGCGCTCACAAAAAGAACTCGTCATCCTAAGTTCCCCTTTAGGGGGAAAGGGGGCTTTACCTATCAATATCCGGTATCACCAGATCGATCATCGCCATAATTGCAACGAGATCGCCGATCTTTCCACCTCTTGCCATATGATCCAAAGCACTTAGGTTGCTAAACCCTGGCGACCGGAATTTAATTCTATACGGCGTTGTTCCACCTTCACTAACTATATACACGCCAAACTCACCTCTGGCTGATTCCACTCTTGAATAATATTCTCCTTTTGGTAATTTCAAGACCGCTTTTGTCTTTGCCTGCACATCACCTTCAGGAATATTGTCTATCAATTGTTCTACGATAGAAAGTGATTGCCTCATTTCTTTCATTCGAACTATATAACGTGCAAGACAATCACCGTCGGTTTCCACTATTTCATCAAACTGTAGTTTGCTATACACTTCATAGGGAAATAATTTTCTTATATCACAACTCACACCACTGCCCCTCGCCGTTGGCCCGGTGCAGCCATAAGAGATTGCATCTTCTTTTGATAGATAGCCAACACCCTTTACCCTGTTTTGAAAGATCACATTGCCTGTCAGCAATTCATCATATTCATCGATCTTCTTTTTAAAGTGAGCAATAAACTCCTTTACTCTTCTTTGAAAATTAGGATGAACATCAACCATTACACCACCGGGCACCATATAGTTCATAGTTAAGCGGGTGCCGCAAGTCTCTTCCATTATATCATTTATCATTTCTCTTTCACGGAAAGCATGAAAGAATGGAGTCAACGCACCAATATCCATTGCACCAGCGCCCCACCAAAGCTGGTGCGATGCAAGTCTTGTTAATTCGTCCATCAACACTCTTATTACCTGTGCTCTTGGCGGAATCTCGATCTGCATTCCTTTCTCCACACATAAACAGCATCCATGATTATTAATATGTGATGAGAGATAATCCATTTTACTTGTAACATATATGAACTGCCGAAAACTTAAACTCTCACACATCTTTTCAATAGAACGATGGATATAACCAAGGTGTGGTTCGACTTTTTTGATCGTTTCTCCGTTCAATGTTATTACCAAATGCAACACTCCGTGAGTGGCCGGGTGTTGTGGTCCTACGTTGATGATCATATCCCCAAACACATCGGGTGTGCCGACACCAGGTTGCTTTAATATTTCAGTTTCGCGATACATTACAACTTTATCATGTTAACAGGATCTTCAAAATCTTTTCGCAAAGGATTTTTTCCTTCCCATCCATCGGGTAAGATCAACAATCGCAAATCAGGATGATTCAAAAAGTTTACACCAAACATTTCATACACCTCTCTTTCGTGAAATTCTGCTGTTTTCCAAATATGAGATACAGTTTCTATTTCTGGTTTGTTCCTGTCTAGTTGTATTTTCATTACTACCTGGTGGCGGTATGTTGTGGAGTCTAAATGATAAACCATCGTGAGATGTGTTTTCCAATCAACACAGGTTTGGCAAAACAGGTAATCAAAATTCAATTCGGGTTTGTGTCGAAGAATTTCAGCGACTATGAGTAGATCAGCTGGCGTGATAATAATATTTAACCATTC
>DASTZB010000337.1:0-2658 GCA_035764525.1 Chitinophagaceae bacterium
TTTTATGCAGGCTGCATCATAAGAGCTTTGATGTCTTAGGCCAAGTGTATGTCCTGCCTCGTGGGAAGCTGCTTCGGCAATATTTTTTACACTATACCCAAGCAAAGCAGAAAAAACAAAACAAGGAGAGTTATCTCCCCACGTAAACGAATTGATATATGCAACACCACCAGCCCCTGAACCATACCATTCGTTCGAAGTCGTGATCACTACACGCATTCTTTTATTATAAGGTGCGGAGGTAAATTTAGTTTCATTCGTAGTTACATTAATGTTAAAGGGACGATAGTCTTCAGCCACACGATTGAACACTTCGGTAATGGCCGCATCACTAAGACCAGATGAATTGCATGTGAATGTACCGCTGGTATTCCACATTGTTCCCGATACAGTATGACCATTAAAATCCAGAAATATTACAGCAGAAGCACTTGGATAACTATTAAGATCAGTAACCTGTGATTTTGCAATAAGAGTACCCGATAACGCCAGGATCATTAACACGGATTTGTACAGATTTTTCATAAAGCAGATTTTACTGATGAGATCATAGGTATAATTGAATAGATGTATAAAAATTTATTCATTAACAAGATCATAAAAACCTTTCTTTACAAAAAAGTATTGTCCATTTTCCAGGCTGATCTCATAGGCATCTCCATGCTGAAAGCTGATAATACGTCCAACATAGGAGATAGTTCCATCGGTTTTTGTGATCTGAGAAAATGATAAGGCAGCACCGGTAAAATTTGTTGACCTGATAACAACGCTTCGTAAAGTATTGTCAAACTTTGACGCAACAGAGCTTACTACTCCCTGGAAGCTCAAATTATCGGCGAGAGAAAAAGAAACAGGTTTGCCTATTTCAGACTCCAGTAAAGAAGAAAGATCGTTTATCCGGCAACTGATTTTATTAGGTAAATTTTGAAACAGAGTAGGGCGGTTCATATCCGGTTCCCTTACAGGAGGCCTTTGCGCATTGGAGTGCTGACAAATAAAGAACAGTGACAGGCAGAGGACGCCCTTTAGAAGGTTTTTCATTGGATACAATTTTTGTTAAAATAGGATATCGATAAGCAACAGCAATGCTGTTGTAGTAATTCAGAGGTTACGGCTTCACCCAACGGCGATAACTAATTAAACGGCTTTGCCTAAAGTTTATTTTTTACTTATGGAATGAAGTTGAATGTTTTTTTATTAAGTAACAATACGGCTGATCAATCGTATTATTTCAAGCAGATCAATTTCAATATTGATTTGTGCTTAGCAATACAAGTGTGCATGCTTCTATGGGGATAATTCCATTTTTGGTAGCAAGATCTGCTAACTCATCATTTTCAGCCCCGGGATTAAATATAATACGCCTGGGTCTTAGGGTAAGTATATAATCATAATATTGTTGCTGGCGAATTGGATTTAAATAAATTGTGACTGTATCAATATTGTCCCAATCTTTTTTTTCTTTTTCAATTGCTACATCAGCCACCATTGAATTTTTTTTGCCTATTGCAACTACAGGATATCCATAACTTCTTAGTCGGTTAACAGCAAGATAGCTGTAGCGGGAAGGATTATCAGAAGCTCCTAACACAAGAGTCTTTTTCTTTTCAATCATTTTACAAATCTATAATGCAAAGATCAGAAAAGATGATATTGTTTGCGTGGCACTTTATTGATAATATCAGATAACGCTTCTTCTAATAAAGGATGTTTGAATTGGAAACCTGTTTCAAGAATTTTTGTTGGGATAACCCAGCGGCTTTTTAAAACGAGCTCAACCTCTGTTCCAATTATGGGCGCCCCGATCTCTAACATCCATTTATAGGCAGGTAGCCCAATAATATGTCCAGTCACTTTTCTGAATGTTCTCATAAACTCTTCGTTTGTGACAGGATTTGGTGAGCTGGAGTTATATGTTCCATTGATCTCTTTATGATCATAGACCCATTCGATCATCCGGCAGGTATCTTCGATATGTACCCAGCTATACATTTGTTTGCCGCTTGCCTGCTTACCGCCTAATCCAAATTTCAATAAATTAAAATAGGGTATCAAAATACCGCCTGGCCCAAGTGTGATCGCCATTCTTAAGGCAACCTTTCTTGTTTGGGGAGTCAGTTGATCATAAAAAGTCTTTTCCCAACGCTTGCAAACCTGTACGGAAAAGTCATCATGAAATTCACCCGTGTATTCATCCTGCGGTCTATCCATAGCATGTGGATATATTGTTGCGGAAGATGCGTTGATCCAAAGTGAGGGAGGTCGATTACATTTATTAATAGTTTCCCCAATTGCTTTTACGGCATTGGTACGACTGTCAAATATTTCATTTTTATTCTTTTCGGTATACCGGCAGTTAACAGATTTTCCTGCGAGATTAATTATAAGATCTGTATCATTCAATTCATTTATCCAATCGCTGGAAGTTTTTCCATCCCATTTTACGTAGGTTACATTTTTTAAATCATTTGCAGTTAAAGAATCATAATCATTACGATTTGTTCTTTCATTCACCTGGCGGGTCAGGATAACCATTTTATTTTCTTGACCAAAATATTTTGTCATTTCCTGACCCATAAACCCGGTCCCTCCTGCCAGTATGATCTTTTTATTTTTCATTTTAGTATAGTTTAATGAAACAGGAATAAAATAAAACCC
>DASTZB010000338.1:0-9073 GCA_035764525.1 Chitinophagaceae bacterium
CGATTCACATCCCAATCTATATGAAGTAGCATGATTAGTTTGGAATCTTCATAGCGCCGGGGTCTGCCAAAATCTTTTTTCTTGTTTTGTTATTTGTACATTGGCTAGACCCTGGGCGGACGTAAAAACCAATAGCTTTGGTAACTATAACAATTCTGAATCTTCAAAAAAATAGCAAACAAAAAGTTTAAAATTTTATAGAGATGCTGAAACTAATAATTATTACCGTCGCTTTTCTTGGAGCCGGGCTTGTTCAATTATCAAGTAGGAATAATATGAAACAGAATGAAGCAAAAAATTTCGTTACGCCGAAATACCTGAGGATGACAATTGCTAAATGGAATATCAATACATACTCGACTGATGCAGAACGAATGATTGGTATGATAGCAACTGATGGACTTGCCGTATTTCGTGCTCAGCCGGGATTCATAAATTACCGACTGATGCGTGCAGATAGTGCAACAACAATTGCAGTTGCGAAATGGGAATCAGAAGAACTTGGTAAAGCAGGTGCGCAAAAGTATCGCGAATGGATGCGAACCGTTGGAATTATGGACTTCATTAGACTTGAAACATATTCCGGTGAAATTGTTGTTGATTCAGATCTGATTAAAGGCGAAAAAGATTAATTGCAAGTTATGGCAAATCTTAAAAATTGCAATTTGAGATCTCAATTTGCGAGACTAAATGAAGCATGATTAGTTTTGATTCTTAATAGTGCCGGGCCTGCCAAATCTTTACTCTTGTTTTGTTATTTGTTCATTGGAAGACCCCGGGCGGACTTAGGATAAGTGGATAGAAAGTCCGGCAGCTAAATAAATAATTTTATACAAGCCTAAAACCGTGATAAAGCAATTCCGCCGTCTATTATGATCATCTGGCCGGTTGAGTACGGGAAATTTCCAAGTGCTAATGCACTGACTGCTTTTCCTACATCATCAGGATAACCCCAGCGCTTATGAACGGTTAAGCGCTTTGTCATGCTAAGATTTATTTTATCTTCACTTCTATGAGTTATCAAACATATGGCTACATACTTATGCTAATTGGAGTTATATATATTATCAAGCCAAATATTTTTAGGGTTGGGATTTGGAAAAAGACTGCAATTACCCAACAAGTTTTTTCTGCTAAGCAATACAATGTCTACATGCGAATACTTGGCGTAGTCCTAATTGGCCTAGGAATCTATCTTTCGTTTATAAAATAATATTAAAACCACGATAAGGTAATCCCTCCATCTATCATGATCACCTGCCCGGTTGAGTAAGGAAATTTTCCAAGAGCCAATGCATTTGTTGGCGTCCCGCCAACAAGTAATCACACAGACACATTTAATGATGAATAGCAACCTTAATAATAATTGATCGCAGCTAATAAAGCGGTGATTACTGATTCATAAAGCTCTTCCGAAAGTTGCTCGTATTTCTTTTCTTTTTCCTTTTCATTAAATGTTATGTCATTCCACGAACCCATTCCACCAAATACCCAGGCTTTGCTTGCAGCAAAAATCAATTGTATTGCTTCTTTTGAATAATTTTTCAAAACGATCATATCAGAATAATAAGAATTCTGGTATGGATCTTCACTGTTTAGAGTTTTAAGCGCATTGGCAAAACAATCTGTCCATGAAATTAAATTGTTTTCCCTGGCAAACAATTCAATTTCTTTAAGTATTCTTTCAAGTTTTTGCCGAGATTCAATTAAAAGGAACTGAACATTTTTTGTTTGTTGTTTTCTGGCCACGACTTCATAAGTCACTAACCATATTTTCTCTTCCGGATCCTCCTTATTTCCTACTTTCCAATGAGCATACCAAAAATCTGAATAATCATTATAAATAGCTTCTATAAACCACTGTCCTCCGCCATCAACAAAACCAGCAAGTTTATAATCCTTATACTGCTTTTCGTGTTTTGAATGCTGATAAAATGCTTTAAGCTCTCTGCAATCACTTCTTTTCAAAAATTGAAACCATTCATGTGGGTCATTACCTGCTATTATTTCCTTATCCTTTCTAAAAAAACTAGACTTTAATGCTTTAAAATTTACCTGCTTATCAAACTTAAAAACCGAATTCTGAGGATAGTAATTGTTTTCAAGTTTTCCTTTGACAATGTATTCATTACCAAAAGAAATCAGAGATAACAATTGGGCCAAAGTTCCAGTCATAGAAAAAAATTAAAACCGCAATAGAGTGATTCCGCCATCTATCATAATCACCTGGCCGGTTGAATAAGGAAAATTTCCAAGTGCTAATGCACTGACTGCTTTTCCTACATCATCAGGATAACCCCAGCGTTTCTGAACAGTTAAGCCCTCACCGATGAGCTTATCATATTTTTCTTTTACTGCGGTCGTCATGTCAGTATAGATCACTCCGGGCCGAACTTCATAAACGGGAATATCAAACTCTCCTAACCGCACAGCAAATAATTTCGTTACCATACTCATACCTGCTTTGGAAACGCAATATTCTCCACGATTGACATTGGCCACTGTGGCAGAAACGGAAGAGATATTGATGATACAAGATGAAAACGAAGTGTCAGCTTTTTTCTGCTCGATCATCCAGTTAGCAACACGTTGAGAGAGGAAATAAGTGCTTTTAAGATTAGTAGCCATTAACCTGTCGAAACTTTCTTCCGTTGTTTCCAAAATATCCTCTCTTTCTTTTGGTGCAACACCTGCATTGTTTACAAGTACATGCAGTTTACCAAAATGCCTTTGAACCTGTTCAATTATTTTTTTCCTGTCTGCTGTTAATGAAACATCACCCTGGCAATATAAAACATCAGCACCAGTGGTTCGCAGTTCCTGCAAAGCATCAGCAATCGCTTTTTCGTCTCTTACTCCATTCACTGCAAGATCAAAACCGTTTTGAGCCAGATGTTTTGCAATACCAAAACCAATGCCCCTACTCCCTCCTGTGATCAATGCTACTCTTTTCATAATAGTTAGTTTATTCCATAAGTTTTTTTGAACCACACAGGCACATAGGAACATAGGTTTTCACATAGAGATCTATGTGTTTCCTTCTATTGTGTCCTATGTTCTATGTGGTTCCATAATTTAATCATTTTAATGCTCGTTTACTTTTGAACCACACAGGCACATAGATACATAGGTATTCACATAGGTTTTATTATTCTTCGGATAACAAAGAAAATAAGTTATTCACAGGAGTCTTCTGCCCTTCCTTAAAAATATTTACGCAATGAAAATTAATAAGAATACCTTTCGGCTTCTGTAACATTTGCATGTAAGAAAGCAAAACTGCATCATGTATTGGTAAAAGACCATCTTGCGCTCTCAATTCTACGCAAAGTATATCTTCTACTAATACATCTAACCTCAATTCAGCATCAAGGAGCAATCCTTTATAATTTAATGGTACGCAAATCTGGCTCGTGCTGGATATTCCCCGTAAATTCAATTCTCTCAAGAAACATTTTTCATAAACACTTTCCAATAAACCCGGACCAAGTTGCTTGTGTACTTCAATAGCACATCCAATCACTTTATAAGTGAGTTCATCTAAATATTTCTTTGTTATTCCCATGACCTATGTGTTAATCTATGTGCCTATGATTCTATGTGGTTCAACATAAATTATTGAATAGAACTACCGACCGTACAAGTGGGTGACACAAGGGGCGATGATAGTTGCAATGCAGCCGGCCTCATAAAGAAGATTGCTTCGTCGCAGCCAAATCACATGTTGCCTCACTTCGCTCCTCGCAATTATTAAAGTTCGGGAACATCAACCCAACAACGTTTGCTCCAGCTTTCTATTCCTTTTTCAGCCAACTGCACACCTTTCGCACCATCACGTAGATCCCATGGAAAAGGTTCATCTTTTACAACATGCTTTAGAAACAATTCCCATTGCATCTTGAACGCATTATCATAAGTTTCCTGCTCCTGAAATTTTTCCCAGCCATCAAAAAAATTTATCGGTTGTGGTATGTCAGGATTCCAAACAGGTCTTGGCGTATGTTGATAATCCTGAATATAACATTCACGCAAACCAGCCACAGCCGAACCCCTTGTTCCATCTACCTGCAATGTAAGAAGATCATCACGCCTCACTCTCACCGTCCACGATGAATTGAAATGAGCAATGATATCACCCTCAAGTTGAAACGTTGCATAAGCTGCATCATCAGCCGTGCATTCATATTCCTTTCCCTGTTCATCAATTCGTTTCGGAATATGTGTGGCACCAAAACATGAAACTGCTTTTACCTTACCAAATACATTATCGAGTACATAGCGCCAATGACACAACATGTCAACTATTATTCCACCATCATCTTCTTTACGATAATTCCACGAAGGACGTTGTGAAGGAATTGTATAACCTTCAAAAACCCAATAACCAAATTCACCTCTCACGGAAAGTATCTTTCCAAAAAAACCTTCTTTAATAAGCTGCTTTAATTTTAATATACCGGGAAGCCATAGCTTATCCTGCACCACGCCGTTCTTTAAGCCGGCATCTTTACATAATTGATAAAGTTCCATAGCAGTTTTGGTATCTGTTGCTACTGGCTTTTCACAATAAATATGTTTGCCGGCTTTCACAGCTTGTTTAACTGCATCAGCCCTTCTTCCTGTAACCTGTGCATCGAAATAAATAATATTGTTTTTATCAGCAAGTGCTTCATCAAGATCGGTCGTCATTCTTTTTACTCCGGATAACTCACAAAGTTTTTCCAGCTTACTGATATTTCGTCCAACAAGGATCGGGTCAGGCATGATCGTTTCTTCTTCGCTGATCTTTACTCCTCCCTGTTTGATGATCGCTGCAATAGATCGTAACAGGTGCTGGTTGGTTCCCATACGACCTGTTACACCATTCATGATGATTCCAATTTTATGTTGCTTCATGTTTAGTTATTTTTTTGAACCACATAGGCACATAGATACATAGTTTTTTACATAGAACACCTATGTGTTTCTTTCTATTGTGTCCTATGTGTCTATGTGGTTCCATTTTTATCTCGTTTCATAGTTCAAGAATTTTCTTTGTATGCTTTTATTATTTTTTTCAAAAACTGTGATTGATCCTGCTGCCAGTATTTATTGGAAAAAATCTCTACTTCATAAAAACCATTGAATCCTGTAGCTTCCACCCATGATCGTATTTTATTTACAGGGATACATCCATCTCCCATTAAACCACGGTCAAATAATATATCAACGGTTGGAGAATTCCAATCACAAATATGAAAAGCGAATAAATGATCATTTTCTCCGCAACGTTTTATTTCCTGTTTCAAAGATGGATCCCACCAATGATGATATACATCTACAGCAACACCAACATAAGGTGAATTTATTTGTTCGGCCATATCATTTGCCTGTGCTAATGTATTAATTGCGGAACGTGTATCTGCATACATAGGATGTAATGGCTCAATAGCCAGTTTTACCCCTGCAGCTTTTGCCTGGGGAAGAATTGTTTGAATACCTTCTTGTATTTGCTTTCTTGAATCTTCGAGTGATTGAGTTGGATCGGCACCGCAAACAAGAACGATCAATGATGTTCCTAATTCAGATGCTTCTTCAATAGCTTTCAGATTATCCACAATTGCCAGTTTCCTTTTTTCTTTTTCTTTATTGGGAAAAAATCCTCCACGGCAAAGTGAAACTATGTTCAATCCATGATCACGCAATAGTTGACCCGTTTGTTTGATTTCCCGGTTTGCCAGTGCATCTCTCCATACAGTTATTCCTTTTACGCCTTCAGCTGAATAATTCTTTGCGGCTTCTTCAATGCTCCATGGCTTAGTTGTGATAGTATGAATACACAACTGCGAAAGATCAGTTAATTGCTTAGCACTCATTAAATGCAATTGAAAAATGTATAATATTTCTCACTATTAATAATTCGTTGCAGGTAGAGGCAAACCTCACGAATATGATAATCACCCCACATGCTTGATTCACCATTTGGAATTTTACTTTTTTCAGGAATATGATCCCATCCGTTCGGCCGGTGATAGATGGAATGTAATATCATTCCTTCGTGAGCATCATTGATACTCAAGTACGGTTCATCCAGTAAAGTTTTCACTACAGAAAGACCAGCCTGCCAGTAACGACTTCCGTTTTTGTCATCTCCTTTATTTTGAAGAAATTTTCCCAATCGCAACAAACCTTGTGCACCGATTGCTGCTGCTGAACTATCAACCGGTTCATAAGAATTAAATGGATCAGCAGCTTTATTTAAGTAATCACCCATTTTCGAAAGTCCCGGTGCACCAGTATCCCAATAAGGAATGCCATCGGTACAGGAATTTTCTATATAAAAATCACAGGTTGCTTTTGCAGCTTTGAGCATAAACGATTCTACATGATTTTTTCCTCCAAATCTTTCAAGAGTTGTTTCATTTCCGGTGTCAAACCATTCGAGCTCTTCGGCAAAACCACACATGGCCCAGGCAAGCCCTCTTGTCCATGTTGTAAAACCTGAAAATCCTTGTTGCGAATTGGGACAACGGAAATTCCCATCCTTCACATTAAAAACACTCTCGTGAGCAGTACGGCCCCAAACATCATAACTATCACGTCCTTCACTATAGAACACCGAATAGTCTGCTGTGGCTTTCATGTGTTGTATGACTCTTTCCAATAAACTTATTTTCACATCGCCTTCTCCCTGGAATACATGACCAAGGCAATGACTGATCACCAATGCACGACAGGAACGAATTGTATCGACAAATAGAGAATGGGGGCCATTAAAAGAATGAATGAATCCTCCAGTCCTGATCGTTGTCCATCGGCTGGCTTGCACAGCGCCGGAAATTTTCAGTGCTAATTCATAAAAATTTTTCTCCCACTCATTGAAAGTGGTTTTGTGTTCTTTCATTAACCGAAGCAAATTGCCGTAAGTACTTACATTATTAAACCCATGATCATGCACACCAATGTGACTGACATGCGGCGCCATTTTTTCTACTGTTTTTTTCCTGGCTGTTTCCAAGAAAGACTTTTCACCTGTTGCATCATATTGAAGCAGAGAAGAACCGTATTGAAATCCCTGTGTCCATTCGGTCCATCCTCTTGTTGAATACTTTCCATCTATCGTGAATACTGGTGAACCCTTGGCTTCATCATAATTCTTTTCAATGAGTTTTATTTTTTTAGCAGAAAGTTCCCAGAACCTTGTGAGGTTGTTATTTAGATCAGCTGCTTTTAATTCGTGATTAATCCGGATCATATTTGTAAATATAAATTATTAATCATTGGAATATTGAACCACATAGGCTATTTGTTCTCTATTGTGTCCTATGTTCTATGTGGTTCCAAAACTTATAGAAGTGAACTATAAAAATCATTTGAACCACATAGGCACATAGATACATAGGTATTCACATAGATTTTATTATTCTTCAGGCAATAAAGAAAATAGATTGTTTACAAGAGTTTTCTGTCCTTCTTTAAAAATATTTACACAATGAAAATTTATAAGAATGCCTTTTGGCTTCTGTAACATCTGCATGTAAGAAAGCAAAACAGCATCATGTATTGGCAAAAGTCCATCTTGTGCTTTCAATTCTACACAAAGGATATCTTCCACTAATACATCTAATCTCAATTCAGCATCAAGTAGCAGCCCTTTATAATTTAATGGAACGCAAACCTGGCTCGTACTGGATATTCCCCGTAAATTCAATTCTTTTAAGAAACATTTCTCATAAACACTTTCCAATAAAGCCGGGCCAAGTTGTTTATGCACTTCTATAGCGCATCCAATCACTCTATAAGTAAGTTCATCTAAATATTTCTTTGTTATTCCCATTAACTATGTGTTTATCTATGTGCCTATGATTCTATGTGGTTCAAAAATCAATATAATAACTGTTAATTTTTTTGTGTTGTTGCTTTTTTGGGAAGCATTGCCACTGCAATGATACCAATGATAGCAAGTATGATGAGAACCGCAAATCCGTTGGCATAATTTGCACTAGCATCACGAAGCTTTGCAACCAGCATAGGAGAAAACGCTTCGGCCAAACCATCTGCTGTCAATACAAGTCCCATTACCCGTCCCATGATCCTAACTCCAAAAAGTTCGGCAGCCATTAGCGGGATGATCATATAATCGCCACCCAAACCTATTCCGAAAATGAAAGCAAATAAATAAATAACACCCGGAGTGGATGCAAAATAAAGAAGCGGTATTGACCCCGCAACAAGTGTATAAATCAGGATCATCACATATTTTTTTGGAAACTTATCTGCCAGCCAGCCCATTAGCACACGACCAATAATGCTTGAAAGCAGAACTAATGAAATGATATTTG
Source organism: Chitinophagaceae bacterium (assembly GCA_035764525.1). Lineage (GTDB taxonomy): Bacteria > Bacteroidota > Bacteroidia > Chitinophagales > Chitinophagaceae > VBAS01. The sequence continues at coordinate 8,322 of DASTZB010000338.1, forward strand.
CTGATTGGCCCTGTGAATATTTTAAATCAAGACTGAAAAAAAGTTTCAGATTCTGGCTCGTGCCGGCAACTGCACCTATAGAACACATGCTGCCGATCAGCAGCAGACAGAACGTCCATCCTTTCACTATTCTATTAAGAGGAATTGTTGCTTCTTCACTAATAGTTTCTATAGATCGTAGTTCCGGATTTTCTTTTACGATCCAGGCCATTGGAAAAGAAATAATAACCATCAATATTCCTAAAAGCATCAATGCCTGATGCCACCCAAATTGTATGTTGAGCAATTTTGCTATTTGCGGAACCAGCATTCCACCAACACCGATACCCAGGTATGCAAAGCCCATCGCTTTACCCCTTGTTTTGTTGAACCATCGTGCAGTTAAAACCTGGTTCGGCAAAGGTCCTGCACACATATATCCCAGTGCGCTGAATATATAGAACAAATAGAATTGCCAGAGTGTGGTAACTGTACTTAAACCAATCAATGCAATGCCTCCCATTAAGATTCCTGCAAGCATCAATCTTCGTGGCCCAAAACGATCTATAAACCACCCTGCGAAAAATCCTAGCAAGCCCACTGCAACTTTAGCAAAAGCATTTCCCGAAGTAACAGTAGCACGAGACCATCCATATTCTTTTACCCAAAAATCATAAAAGAAAGGAAGACCATAAACCATGATACCGACAATAGAGAAGAGGCTGAGAAATCCGGTAGCGGCTACTTTTAATTGTCCGGAGCTTAGTTTGTTG
>DASTZB010000339.1:0-17939 GCA_035764525.1 Chitinophagaceae bacterium
TCTTGAAATTTGCTTGAATCGTTTATTGCTAAATTTCAGCGAAACAAGAATAGGCAGCTTCCATCTGCCATGAAGCACCTCAAGAGAGTCTTTTACGAGCATAATACATTTTTCGCAATCGTTAGCATCTGTATTTTTTGGATTCTTCATCTTTCTTTTTGCTTTACTATCCTAAAAGGTAGTGCTATCCGTTTGGATAGTACTATAAAACAGATAGCAAGTTTAAATAAGTTTGCAGAAGTAAACAAAAAAATAAAAATGAAAGTAGAAATCTGGAGCGATGTAACATGTACCCATTGTTACACGGCAAAACGAAAATTTGAATGGGCATTATCTAAATTCGAAAACCGGGACGAAATTGAAGTTATTTGGCGAAGTTTTGAATTAGCCCCGGGGCTAAAAACTGATCCGAATAAATTTCTTCCACAGTTTCTACAAGAACTGCAAGGAATTAGTTTGGAACAGGTCCAGCATATGATAGACCGTGTTAGGGACTCTGTCAAAGAAGTTGGCTTAGAATACAATCTCAACAAAGCAATTCCCGCCAATTCATTTAATGCTCATCGGCTTTCACATTTTGCAAAAGTCCGCGGTTCGCAAGATAAAATGGAAGAAAGAATATTTAAATCTTATTTTATTGAAGGGAAGAATATAGACGATATACCGACTCTGGTAGAGTTGGCAACAGAGATAGGCTTAAATGCTTCTGAGGTAAAAAACATTTTTGAAACTGCTAAATATGCAGATCAGGTTAACCAAGACCTTGCTGAAGCCAAACTAATCGGCATTACCAGTGTTCCGAAATATATATTTAATAAAAATACCAAAGTCTCAGGGGCCCAGGACAGCAATGTATATTTGGAAATATTAGAAAAGGAATTTGCTCAATGGAAAACAGATAATGCAAACGCTGCGACAGAAATTATTAAAGAACAATCTTGTAAAATTGGAGAAGATTGCAAATAGTCTTCATCACAATACTTTGGTTACAATTTGTGGAAACTCCGTTGTCGCTAGGGTTCCTTTCTTCAAATCAAACTTCCTCAAACCATCGTTCGATTTTAAAATGCAAGCATCTGCACTTTAAATTATAGTGAAAAGTTAATTTTCGTTCCGCAACTTGCCAATAGCAACCAAAATATTTTTTTATTCGTTTATTTTTACGATTTGGCTGGTTTATCTGAAGTCGGATACTTCAATCCTGTTAACCTCACTCTAAAAGCATTTTATGCGTTCTACCTATGCCTTGCTGCTAATAATTTTTACTCTCAATCTATTTTCCTGTAAAAAGGAGCATGTAAGTTCTAATAAGCCATCTACAATACCACCCGATGTACCCATAAAACACGTATTATTGAAGGATATTACGATACCCCGCCTGCCTTCACCATACTATCATTTTGAATACAATTCGGATAGTTTGGTCACCAAAGCTGACTTTGCTTCCGGGTTTACAATTTATGATGTTTTTTATAGTGGGAACAAGATCCGCGAGATGCGCAATAATATCCTCGTCAATCATGATACATTACGGTATGTCTATGATAACACAGGCAAGCTGGCATTAATTAAATTTATAAATGACGCAAATGTTATTTACAGGCACGCCAGTTTCATTTACAACGGAGCACAGATTAAAGAAATTGAATGGGATCGCAAAGATGGGAATGCTGGTTTCATCATTGATCGTACGCTTACATTTACCTTGTACCCGGATAGTAATGTAAAGACGATTACAGATCACAGGCCTTCGCTTAACGGAGCGGCTGAATATAACTCCATAATGACATTTGAACAATATGACGATAAAATCAATGTCGACGATTTCGGTCTTATTCATGATGGCATACACGATCACCTTTTCCTGCTGCAGGGATTTCGTTTACAGAAAGGAAATCCGAAGAAAGAAAGACTTTCAGTGAACGGGGTAGATCTTTACACTAACGACTATACCTATACTTACAATAGTGATAATACGCCATCAACAAAAATTGGTGATTTTCTATATATCAGCGGACCCAGCGCAGGACAAAGGTTCCAAACGAATTCGATCTATACTTATTATTGATCATGCCGCTTGTTTTTGTAATATTCTCTTTTCAAATCGCCAAATAATCTAAAAAATCTTAAGTCGTTATGCATAGTTTGTATCTAAGCATCAGCTCCAAAGGAACTGGAAAAACTTTCAATGTGAGATAGTACACAGATCATGCCTGGGAGCTGTCTTAAAATTCGATTGGACCTTTGCTGCAGACTATTGCTGTCCGGTTAAAATATATATCGTTCCCAGGTATGACGACGACGTGAAAATCCTTGTTATCCAATTCTTGTTTGAGACTATTTCATAAACAAACCTGCTTTTAATGCAGAACCAAATGAGCCCTCTTTTAGTTGCAAATAGTTGTTCTTGCTTTGATCTTTTTCAATTTCTATCGTGCCGGTTAATTGCACATTTTCCATTTTCAGAAAATCGCTATTGATCGCACTGCCACCACCATTTCCTGTTACATTTATATTATTTGCTAAAATACAATCGTGTATCCGGTAGTGATGTATGCTATTATTATCCCTTATCCAGCTTGTCCGGCCATTGGCAATGATATTGTGATGAAATTCAAAATCATCTCCCGTGTTTGTTGTTGTCCATACACCGCTATAGTTAGATTCATATATCAAACAATAACGCATAGCATTATGGTTGCTCGTGCCACCTTCGGCTTCCCAGAATACGACAGGGTTTTGACAGTTGAAAAAAACACAATGATCAAGCACCAGTCCATGACCGTTGGCAATTACTGCTACGCGTATAGGCAGCACATCAACATTGCCTGCAAACAGGCATTGCGTTACAAGCAGGTCGTCCAGATTTTTACCGTCACGCCAAATGGGATAGTAACGACGGTTTTGTTTGCCATCTATATAGTAATAGATGGTGCTTCCCGTAAACCGAAGCCCTTGAATGGTCACATGGTTTACTTCAATGTCCAGGCCTCTTGCTTCTTCACCGTCTTTGGGCGTTTGCATTGTCGGAATAACTGCTGTAATGATGGGCATGTGTTGCGGGTTCCAATTGGGATCATCTGGTAATATTTCTGCTCTTATTATTAAGCGACTATCGGCAGAAAATTTATTGTTGTTAAAAAGGACAGTTTCTGTTAACGGATAGACACCAGCTGCAAGAAAAATGGTTGTTGTTGCCTTTGCCGCATTAACATTTATTCGCCTCGCAGCTTCTGCAATTGTTTTTAACGGTTGCAATTTATTTCCAGGATTTGCATCATTACCTGTATTTACGTTGACATAAAATTCTTCAGCAGTTGCCATTAGCGATGTCATTGCTACCGATAGCAAGAAAAATATTTTTTTGACCATAACCCATCTTTTTTACAAAATTGAAAGGGTTATTTTTTCTTAAATGGTCATTTTGCAAATAATATGGTCATTTATAAATTCAGAGACTATTTCGATATTTTAATGCTGTAGTGCCGGTGTTCTTTTTAAAAAAACGATTGAAATTGGATGGATCGGAGAATTCAAATTGATAAACAATCTCCTTAATGGATCTATTGCTATGCAGCTGTCTTTTTATTTCAGAGATAAGTTTGTTGTGTATCATCTGTTGAGCTGAATACCCGCTGTATTGCCGGCAAATTTTATTGAGATGGTTGGCGCTGATCTTTAAAATTTGTGCATAGGGTGCAACATGATGATGGGTTATAAATTCCTTTTCGAGCAAGGAACGGAACCTGAAAAAATCGGGATGAATATAAATATTACTTTGTAAATGATGGGTAGCGGCATAATAACGGTTAAGGATCACCAGCAGTTGATATAATATTGCCCGCAACAAATGGCCACTATCGTTTTGAAGCTCGTTAAATTCTTTTTCTATACCTCTTACAAGTTTCAATGTTTCCCGGAAAACCCGCAAGGGCATTTTCATGTTCGTTGGGCTGGAATATTGATGGAAAAACTGAAAACGATAAAGGAACAGGTCATCCATGAAAAATGAATTGAGAAAATCTTTCTCAAAAAAAAGGGTGTAACCACTCGCTGCTTGTTTTACATTCCACCTGCGTATCTGTCCCGGGGAAGTAAATATTATTGTTCCCGGCCCAATGGCCATTTTGTTTTCATCTAAAGCAAAACTCCCTTTTCCTTTTTCTATAAAGAGAATTTCATAAAAACTTATGTTGTGCGGAGTATCGTCTATTATAAAGTCCTTTAAGGATTCTATGCGGCCAATGTCCAGTAACAATTCTCTTCCGTATTTACGTTTAAGGAAGTGATAAGTTTTAATAACTGAAGCCGGTGTTTTTTCCTTACGGTTTTTATGATCGTCTTTTATCATTTTGACAAAAGCATAATTATGTTGTGGATAGAAGCGGTGCAACATAATAAAGTTATGCTCTTGTTTACTTTCTGGGTAATAACTTTTCATAGCGTGGGTCTCAGCACCTGTGGGGAAAATTCGTGAATGGTTTGTGAAAGCCCAGCTGAGTGTAAGGCAACCGACAATGTGTCGCTGGGTTTGCTTTTACTTTTATTTCAAATAAAAATTTAAAAACTATGAAGCAAATTTTGTTATCGACTGGGATTTTCCTGGCTATGTGTTTAAGTGTATCTGCTCAGCAGAGTGAAATTTTTGTAAAAGACAATGCAGCTATTAACGGTTATGATGCGGTGGCTTATTTCAAAGAAGGAAAACCCGTGAAGGGGAATACTGACTTCAGTGTTACTTACAAAGGAGCAACCTGGCTTTTTGCCAATAAAGCAAATGCGGATCTTTTTAAAGCGGCGCCAGGAAAATATGAACCTCAATATGGCGGTTATTGCGCTTACGGATGTTCACAGGGCCATAAAGCCAAAACAAGCCCGGATGCATGGACAATTATTGATGGAAAGCTTTACCTGAACTACAACACCGATGTAAAGGCTAAATGGAGTAAAGATCAGCAGGGTTATATAAAGCAAGCAGACGCAAACTGGCCCAAAGTAAAGACTGAGAAATTCTGATAAATGAGTGGCGAAAATGTAACCGCACTTATTGTTGATGATGATCTTCAAAGCAGTAATTATCTGTCAAAACTCATGTTGCATGCCGCCCCCGAAGTAGAATTCGTGGGGCGGGCAAGCAACACTCGGGAGGCTTTTGCAGCTATCAATGAGCTTAAACCAGATATCATTTTTCTTTGACGTCATAATGAAAAATGCAACGGGACTCGATCTATTGCAACGATTTCATCGTATGCTTTTTTGAAATAATTTAAAGAAAGTTGACGTGAATTTTCTTTCTGCTAATGTTTATGCGGGTATCCCTCTTGCAAATCCTACTGTTTCCCTGTAAAGTTGGGGTGATACATCTGCATTAATTTTAAAAAACCGGCTGAAGTAATATTCATCTTCATAACCGAGTTCATAAGCAATTTCCTTTACGGTTTTATTAGTAAGATAAAGTTCTCTTTTAGCCTCAATGATGATGCGTTCATTGATCAGGTTGCTAAGTGTTTTATTAAAATAAGCTTTAGTGATCTTGGCCAGGGCCTTGGGACTTATATAAAGCATGCCGGCGTAATCTGAAGGTGAATGTTTGGTTCTGAAATTCGCTTCAATTGCATCTTTCAGGTTTTGAAGAATAAAAGGCTCTTTATTGACCGTCAGAATTTCTTTGACCTGTGGTTGCTGTTCAGTTTTTAATCTTGCTGCTGTTATCAGAAGTATTTTAAGGTAAGAGACAAGCAATTCATGCTGAGCCAAAGCAGGTTTTTGCATTTCTGCTTTTATTTGTTCACAAAGTATTTTAAGAGTAGTCGCAGAGCTTTCATCAACTTTTACAAAAGGCGGTTGGTAAATATTATTGTACAACACACCGTGGCTGGAAACTTCTTTATGATGTTTATAAATACAAAAGAATTCAGAATGAAAATTGATAGCTATGCCTTTTACATTTGTATCAGCAGAAAACATATACGGCTGGTAAGGTGAAAAAGCAAATAAACTATTCTCTTCAAAGTCATATTCTGTAAAATCCGCTTTTAGTTTCCCTGAGCCATTTGTTACCCAGATAAGAGAAAAATAGTTGTTGCGCTGTATATGATCGAAATGACTATTGTCTTCAAACTCCATATATTTAAAAGCAAGGTTTCCGTTTTGTGGATTTACCATAGTAAATACTGACTGGGTATACATGTTTGAATTTATGCTTTATATTTTTTAAAGATTGTAGTAGCTATATGCCCGCCAAACCCAAATGTATTACTCATCGCGTAATTAATTTCTTTAGCCTGTGCTTTGCCTAAGGTTAAATTAAATTTATCCTTCCATTCCGGTTCTACTTCATCAGTATTAATGGTTGGCGGAACTATATCTTCCCGCAAAGCTTTTATTGTGATGATTGCTTCAATTGCACCCGCTGCACCCAGCAAATGACCTGTCATGGATTTGGTTCCGCTGATGTTTAGATCTTTTCTTTCGCCAAATACCCTCGCAATTGCTTTCAATTCACTTTCATCTCCAAGTGCTGTGGAAGTTGCATGTGCATTTATGTAATCAATTTTCATGGCATCAATCCCCGCATCTTCCAATGCATCTATCATTCCTAAATAAGCTCCTTCGCCTTCCGGATGTGTACCGGTTAAATGATAGGCGTCGGCAGCCATGCCACAACCAGCAATTTCTGCAATGATGGGTGCACCTCTTCCCATAGCAGAATCCAAACTTTCCACGACTAATGCACCGGCGCCTTCGCCGATAACAAAGCCATTTCTCTTTATATCAAAAGGCCTCGAGGCACCCTGCGGATTTTCATTGTTCGTTGATAAAGCTTTGGATGCATTAAAGCCTCCCACACCACTTTCATTAATGGCAGCTTCCGAACCACCGGTGATTATTATATTTGCTTTGCCCAGGCGGATATAATTAAAAGCATCAATGATAGCTGTATTTGATGAAGCACAGGCAGAGACCGTTGAAAAATTTAATCCTCTCAACCCATGACGAATGGAAATAACTCCGGATGGAATATCGGCAATGATCTTTGGAATAAAATAAGGATTGAAACGGGGAAGCTTATTTCCTTTAAAGAAATCTTCCAGCTGCTCCTGGAATGTCTGTATGCCCCCGTTACCAGAACCCCATATCACGCCAATTTTATTTTTGTTCAGTTTATCAAAATCAAGAGCTGCATTTTTAATTGCTTCTTCGGCAGCGGCTACGGCATATTGTGTGAACAGGTCATACTTTCTCGCTTCATTCTTTTCAAAATAGGCAGAAGCATTAAATCCTTTTATTTCGCCAGCAAATTTTGTTTTGAAGTTTGCTGTGTCAAATTTTGTAATAAAGTTCACACCACTTTTGCCTGCCACAATATTTTTCCAGAATTCATCTACGGAATTTCCCAGTGGAGTAATAGCTCCCATTCCGGTAATTACAACTCTTTTCAGATCCTTTATCATGCGCCGCTTAATTTGAGCTTTAGCTCTTTTACTTCTGCTTCTAATTTTGCAATATGATCTTGTGGCCCTGCGAACGCCTCTTCTATATCCTCCACGGTATATCTTGGTGTAATGTGTTGCGGACAATTCCAGTCGTAGGCTTCAATATTGAAAACCATCATTCGTTCTGGTTTAAATTTATAATCGTCCAGATCAAGCAGTTCATATAATACCGGGTCATCTGTTAATTCTATTATTTCGGCTTTTGCCAGAATTTTCAATCTTGCTCTCGCAGGATAATCAACCATTATCAATGCTACATTATTATTGGTTGCAATATTGCCGGTAGAAATATATTGCATATTTCCCCTGAAATCGATGAAGCCGATCCGTTTAACATCCAGTACTTTTAAGAAGCCTTTTGGCCCGCCGCGGTGTTGTATGTAAGGAAAATTATTTTCACCAATGCTTGCCATATAAAAACTATCACGTTGTGCAATAAAATCAATTTCATTTTGCGTTAAGCCATCCACATAAGTATCTCTCTCCATCCTTGCATAACTGGCTCTACTACCAAGTTTTTCCTGCATCGCTTTCACCGCATCCGTAAATGCGATCGCTGCAAAGTTTTTTGCCATGATAATTTTAATTTTTGAACCAGCGAATTGAATATCTATTTGGCTACTGCTCCGCCTCAGGCGGACTCTTGTGCTGCATTAATGCTATTGAGCAATGAAGAAGCATTAGTAGAAATTCCTTTCATATCACAGGTCCTTATTTCCTGGTTTAACACTGCGTCCCACATACTATCGCCACATTCATCCGCAATTACCACGGGTTCATCGGCAGGGTTATCTTTTGGGTGAATAAAATGGTTGTTCATAAAAATGTTCATTTAAATTTTCTGTCTTTTTCATCGATTGCTAAATCATTGATACTTGCAAATCTTTTCCGCATCAACCCGTTTTCATCAAACTCCCATAATTCATTTCCATAACTACGGTGCCATTGTCCGGAATCATTGTGCCATTCATATTCAAAACGAACAGCCATTCTATTTTCACGGAAACCCCATAACTCTTTTTTGAGTTTGTAGCCTAATTCTCTTGTCCATTTACGTTTTAAAAATTCTTTTACAGCTTCCCGCCCACTAATAAATTCTGTTCTGTTTCGCCATTCGGTATCCACCGAGTAAGCTAAACTGACTCTTTCCGGGTCCTTGCTGTTCCAGGCATCTTCAGCCATTTGCACTTTTTGCAGGGCAGTTCCCATTGAAAACGGGGGAAGCGGGTGACGTTGTTCCATAGCTTTTATTTTTTAAATCGAAGTTGTGGCAATCACAGTTGCGTAAAAATGGAGGAACAGCGCAATGGGATGGACAATTTTCCCTTCAGCGGAAAAAGAAAAGCCGGGTGAATTGTCCCGGCTTTAGCTAGAATGCAGCTGCATTAGTTAAGTTTAGCAACTGAGCCCACTTCCAATGACGACGCCAAAGGAAAATCAACCGGAATCTGAGTAAGGTTATGCAAATAGTTCATTGCTGTTTTATCACTTACCTGTAATATTAAATCAACAAGGTTCTCGTTGGTATAACCTTGCGTAAAAAAATCCTCTACCAAGGTGGAATCAGCCCTGCCGCGGTTTTTAGTGATGCTTGCGGCCAATTTTACCAGCGCATTTAATTTTGGGTTTTCAGAGTGTCCTTTGCGAATGTCAAGCAACTGTTCATCTGTAAAACCATTCATTTTGCCAAGAATTGTATGGGCACTTTTACAGTATAAACAGCCATTTACTTCGCTTACGATAAGATTTACGGCTTCTTTTTCTTTGTTGCTCAGTGTTGTCTTTGCATTTTGAAAAGCAAGATATTTTGACAAACCGTTATCGGAATAAGCGATCGTAGCATACAGGTTTGGAACAAAACCTAATGCTTTTGTCAGGTTGTCAAAAATAGCTTGATTGACTGGCGCTACTTCTTCTCTTGTGGGAACTGTGAATTTTTTCATTGAATTAATTTTTTATGTTTTTAATTTTTAATTGGCGATACAAAAATGCATAGCAAATCAAACGCTGAAAATGGAGAATGAACGCAAGAAAATGGAGAATTTTCCCTCCGAAACCTATAGATGGATAACGTGTTAAATGTAATTATCCTAAGAATAATAGTTACAGCATTTTTTTTTGTTTGTAAAAGAAGTAAGAAGATGCCAATTATATTGTAGAAGATATCAATCTCTGTTGAAACAATATCCTGACAAACAGGTGGAACGACTTCAATTCATTTCTAATACCATATTATCTGCTGTTTTCTTTTTCCAAATATCTCTTCCATTCTTCGTAAGTTATTATTCCTAATTCATCATTTGGTTCTCCGTCTAAAATGGAAATAAATTCTAAACAATGTCCATCAGGGTCATCAAAGTAGATCGCAATTGCCGGCATCCACGCAAAGACAAGTGGAATTTCTCTTCCGTCATTTAGAAAATTATATGGCTTTAGCTTTCTTGATCTTAGATAATCTATCGATTTATTCAAGATGTCGTCTTTATCGCACCGGAAAGCAAAGTGCATTTTTACAACTTCTTCTTTGGGCTTTTCCCAAAGCCCTAGCATATATTCTTTGGGTTCGCCCACCCAAAAAAAAGCAATTCTCCTTGTGTCTGAAAAGCTGCATTGCTGAAGTCCAAGTACATTTTTATAAAAGTCAACTGATCTCTCTAAATTTTCAACATTGATGTGTGTCTCATAAATTCCTTTTATCATAGTATACTTTTTATGTTAAAGGGACGCAGCAAATTTTTTACCTTTTTAAGTTTATCTATTCGCAAGGTCGGTATATAAAATGGAAACTAAAGTTTTGCGCCGGCGATGTGCCGAATTTTAATCTTATTGCTTATTCAAAGCGAAATATGCAAATTCACGGATGGATGAACAGACGCTAAATTAGACCGACTTGTCGGTTTATTCGATATTAACTATATTTGTTTTCATGAAAGAAGAAAACAATTCTACAAGAGAGCGGATACTGGATACTGCATCCAGGCTGTTTCATCAGCAAGGGTATAATTCAACGGGCATCAATCAAATCATAAAGGAAGCGGATGTTGCAAAAGGAAGTCTTTATCATGTGTTCAGGTCCAAAGAAGAGTTATGTGCTGAATATTTGAGTAGACGGCATATAAATTGGTTTAGCAGGTTTACTTCATATACTTCAAAAGCCAGGACCGCTAAATCAAAAGCCATTGCAGCATTTGATTTTATTTATAATATGAATAAAAAGGAAGATTTTAGAGGATGCAGTTTCTTAAATATTATTTCAGAAATTTCTTCTGATAAAAAAGCCATCCTTAGGATAATACAAAGGCACAAACAGGATTTAAGAGATTTCTTTAAGAAAACACTAAAAGAGGAAAAGGAAGATACTGTTGACCATGTGTATCTTTTGTTTGAAAGTTCTATCATAGAAAGCCAGTTGTTCCGACAGCAATGGCCGGTTGAAAAAGCTAAAAAAATTGTTAGATCATTATTAAAATCTTGACTACAAAAAATAATATAAAAGATGCCTGCACTTTTTTCATTTTCAGAATTAATCATGGTTTCTGAAATGGCCAATGAAAAAAAGAAAGACATTTCAAAGTCGGTAATATTCATTACGATAATAAAAATGATGTCTCAACCTGGAGAAGCTTACGCAACCGGTACAAAAAGATATCAAGACCAAAATATTTCAACAAGCAAATGATTTATATGACAACCGAGGAGATTGCAAAAAGGCTTTACGAATTATGTAACTCTAAACTATTTGCACAAGCACAAATAGAATTGTATTCAGACGATTCTGTAAGCATTGAACCTTCAAACGCACAATGGGGTTTAATGACCGTGAAGGGTAAAAAAGCTGTAATGCAGAAAGGCAGGGCGTTTATGACATTGGTAACTGAATGGAATGGAGCATTTACAGGCCAACCAATAGTATATGGCTCCTTTATTTTTATGGAGATGCGAATGGATTTAACCGTAACCGGACTTGGCAAGATAAGCATCAGTGAAATGGGTAAGTTTGAAGTTAAGGATGGTAAGATAATAAGCGAAGAGTTTTATTATTAAATATTTATCACTCAAAAAATGACAATCATAGTAACAAACATTTTTATCAGATGATACCATTTAGCGACGTTATTAAAAGAATTGGTCTCTTTCATGAACCAAGGCTTAGAGAAGAAATACTTGAGCATTGTGGATTACAGACATTTGAAAAAAGTGACGTAGTGGTAAGAGAGGGCCAATTTGTAAAAGTTGTGCCGATAGTTGTATCAGGTTTGCTCAGGGTTTATCAAACAAGAGAAGAAAGGGAAATATTACTTTATCATGTAGAACCTTCCCAAACCTGCATGATGTCATTGTCAGCTTGTTTTTTTAATAATAAAAGCCCATCTCAGGCTGTTGCAAAAGAAAAAACAGAGGCTATAACGGTGCCTACAAAATATGTAACTCAGTGGCAAAAGGAATATTCGTCCTGGAATGAATTTGTTATCAGGACCTTTCGCAACAGGTATGATGAGTTATTAGATACTCTTGAAAGCATAGCATTTGAGCATATTGATAAAAGAACACTAGAATACCTCAAATCAATGGCCTCGAAACAGCAGTCCAAAGAAGTCGAAATATCCCACCAGCAACTTGCCAATGAATTGGGCACTACCAGAGTAGTAATTTCAAGAATCCTCAAACATTTTGAGATGGATCAGCTTGTAAAACTCCATCGTGGCTTCATCAAAGTTTTGTAAGTTTTCTCAATTATGTATCTTTTGATACCTTCTCGGCAATTTAGCACTTGTAGTTTTATGGAGTGACAACAAAAAAAATGAAATACTTCGGTTTCCTGCTTATTCTAAGCAGTATTGCAGTTTCCTGCTTGAGTCAAACCAAAAAATCTCCTAAAAAAATATGTGCCATGGCTTCAAAACAAAATGTAGAATTCACAACTGTGAAAATCGGCAATCAAACCTGGTCAGCCCAGAATATTTCAATACCCATCAAAGGAAGTGTATGTTATGAAAATAATCCTGAAAATTGTAAAACTTTCGGGCCATTATATACTTATGCGCAGGCCTTAGCTGTCGCAAAAAAATTCCATGGATGGCGGTTACCAACTAAAGAAGATGTTGACACTCTTATAGCTTTTTTAGGCGGTCAAGATAAAGCCGGAAAAGAATTGAAAGTAGGCGGCTCATCTGGGTTTAATGCGCTTTTAGCAGGATATCGTGAAGCTCAAAATGGCAAATATTATCGGATCAACGAACAAACAGGTTTTTGGACTTCATTTGCTGAAAATGCAAAAACTGCCTGGAAATTCTACCTGACAATTGAAGAAGATAATGTAAACTTTCATCCAGTGGATAAAGGATATGGCGATAGCATCCGTCTTATTAAAGTTGATTAAGTTGAATTTCTAAAATCATTCTATAATGTTTTTGCGGAATAAAAAAATAGCAACAATACATGCAATTATTTTGATCATTGGAACACTAGTTGGGTTTATAGGAAGGTATTTTCAATTTAACGATATCAGGTTTACAGCATTAATTCCTGGGTCTATAGGATTGCTGGTAATTGTATTATCAAATTCTAGCTGGCCAAAGGAAGATGTGCGTCATATTGCATTCTTTCTTGTGATCCTGGTATTTGGTATCATTTTAACACGTATGTCACTAAAACTTGTATTTCAGGAATTCCAACCGCTTCGCAAGCGAATAAACTTTCCTGTTATGGCCCTTTCATCCATTGCTTCAATATTTCTAATGGTAAAAAATTATTTGAGCTATAAAAAGAATAATTCTTGAAATCACAGGTTTAGTCAAGCCTACAATTCTCAAAACATCCCTTTGAAATGGACTAACCTCTAACTCTGGCCACGACAAGGGCGATGAAATACTATACGCGACAATTGATTTTTCAAGTTGAATATTCACTGCTAAATAATTTATCAATAAAAACTATCAAAAAATATTTTTATCAGTGTATCAAAAGATACCGTTTAGCGCTTAGCCTCCACTTTATTTTTGATCTTTATAATTGATAAATAAATTAAAATGTCAAACTCACAAACCTTGATCGCAGAGTTGGAACATGAATTGATTTCAACTGGAAAACTTCTTGAACTCGTTCCTGCAGAGCTCATAAACTATAAGCCCAATCCAAAAGCAATGACTTTAGGTCAATTAGCCAATCATGTAGCGGTTATACCTGTTCGATACCTCACCTTTGCCGAGGAGGGATTTACTGACCTTGGAGAATTGACGTATCACTATGAACCTAAGGCCAAAGCAGAATTCCAAAACAGTTTTAAAGCAGGATCAGAAAAGGCGAAACTTCTTCTAAAAAATATTGATGACAAATGGCAAGGCAAATCGTGGTCTTTAACAAAAAATGGTTCTCCGGTTTTTACACTACCCATCGAGTTATTTATCCGTTTGCTTGTGTTTAACCACTTGTATCATCACAGAGGACAATTGTCTGCTTATCTAAGGTCACTTAATGTTCCTTTGCCATCTATTTATGGCCCTTCTGCAGATGAAAATCCTTTTGCATAACTAAAGTACGCCTCCTGCCACACAATAAATAGTAAAAACGGCTTAACGAACAAAAGATTTGATAGGATTGACTGTTTGAAAAGATAGTTTATCCCTGGTAATCGGTACCACTTTATGTCAAATCCACCAGCCATTAATTATTTCCTATCATTTTTAATGAACTATATTAATTTAAATACAGTGCAATGAATAATCAATTCAAAGACAAAACAGCCCTCGTTGTAGGAGGAAGCAGTGGTATAGGAAAGGAAACTGCAAAGCAATTACTTCAGCAAGGGGCAAAATGGGTAGCCATACTTGCCAATAGAATCGAAAAAATTAAACAAGCCCAAAAAGATCTTTCAGCATTTGGCGAAGTGAAGGCGCTTTCTGTCAACTTACATACGTGGGCAGATGTTCAAAAGGCTGTGGAATTTGTGAAAAGCCTTGAACAAATTGATTTACTTGTAAACGCTGCGGGAGTTTTTGAACCAAAGTCATTTGTTGAACATTCACCCGATGACTATGACATATATCATAATATTAACAAAGCCATTTATTTTATTACGCAGCAGGCTGTAAAGAATATGATTGAGCGTTGCCAGGGTTCGATTGTAAATATCGGCTCAATGTGGGCTAGTCAATCAATTGCAGTCACACCTTCTTCAGCTTATTCAATGGCAAAAGCCGGCTTACATTCTTTAACTCAACATTTGGCTTTGGAATTGGCGCCTTACTTTATAAGAGTAAATGCAGTTGCACCTGCTGTTGTGGCCACACCTATTTACGAAAGCTTTATTGATCCCACAAATGTAAAGGAAGCCTTAGCCCGTTTTAATGCCTTTCATCCGATAGGCAGAATTGGCACTGTGGAAGATGTTGCTAATGTTATTATATTCCTTTTGTCCGACAGGTCCTCCTGGGTTACAGGTTCACTTTACAATGTAGATGGAGGAGTAATGGCAGGAAGACATTAATTAAGTATAAGTGCTACCAAATTTCTCAAACAACTAAAAACTTAATACGATGAGCTTACGTTTAGGGGATATTGCACCCAATTTCAAAGTAAAAACATCTTTGGGTGTGATTGACTTTTATGAATACTTAGGAAAATCTTGGGGAATACTTTTCTCTCACCCTGCAGACTATACGCCAGTGTGCACAACAGAACTTGGACGTACCGCAGCACTAAAAGATGAGTTTGCAAAAAGAGATGTAAAAGTACTTGCGCTTAGCGTTGATTCTGTTGAAAGCCATATTGGCTGGATTAACGATATTAATGAAACACAAAAATGCACTATTGATTTTCCAATTATTGCCGATGATGAAAAGAAGGTATCAGAACTATATGGGTTTATTCATCCAAATGCATCAACAACTGCAACTGTGCGTTCCCTTGTAATTATTGGTTCTGATAAGTTGATAAAACTTATCATCATATATCCTGCCAGTACTGGACGGAATTTTATAGAAGTGTTGAGAGTAGTAGATTCATTGCAATTAACTGCCGAATACAACGTAGCCACTCCTGCAGACTGGATACAAGGCGAAAAAGTAATTGTGGTTCCTTCAATTAGCACTGAACATGCTATTGAAAAATTTCCCAACGGTGTGGAGATCGTAAAACCATATTTGCGTTATACTCCACAGCCTGGACTGTAATGATTTTTAAAAGATTATTTCTGTAATATCAGTACAAACCATAAAGGGAAAGCTTAGAGGCTAAATTTTAATAGCGAAGTTGCTCTTGGCAAAGAGATTTGTAGTGAAAATTGGAAATCAATATCAATACCAGCAGGGCATCTTAAACTTTTAATACTAAAATGTATTCACAAGTTGAACGTTGGTAATATTTTAATGATGATCAGGAGTGTTGAAAAATAAACAATAGTCAAAGTCGGCTATCCGACTGCGGCACTTAAGCAGGCGCATAATTTTGCTGGCAAATCTAAAATCAATTATGAAGAAGCTTTCCCCTAAGATACATGGTACACTGGATTATATTACGGTGTTATTTCTATTGTTTTCTCCTTCTTTATTTGACATGCAAACGACTGGATCACTATTTACTTATGTATTGGCAATTGTTCATTTAACACTAACGGTATTAACTGATTTTCCGGCAGGCGTCTTTAAAGTCGTCCCATTAAAAATACATGGAATAATCGAAATCATAGTTTCAATCGGTTTGATTGGTATTGCAGTATGGTTCAGAAGTATGGGTGATAATGTTTCATTTTATTATTATTTGATTTTTGCCATCATACTATTTATTGTATGGACAACATCAGAATATAAAGCTCCTCTTCACGAAACAGATGAAAAGGATTTGAAACCCTGAATAATTGCTATAAGAAATGGTGGTGCTATTTCCTCAACGTTGTTTGATGTTTGGAGAAAAGAACAATTAAGGTTGTCGTACAGCCGACAATAATTGCATTTATTAAAACCTACTCTGGATCTTTTTCCCTTTTTAAAGCGTTATGATTCCGTGATCATTTCGTGAACTGTTACCGATAGGTTTGTGCTTTAATTAAACTATTTAAATTTTTTATTATGAAAAGATTTCCAGTATTTGTTTTGTTATTAGCAACGAGCTCGTTTGTATTTTATGGGTGTAAAAAAAATGCAAATGGTGAAGAGTTAGCATCGTCACGCAATGAAAAAAATGCACCATCATCAGAAAGCAATTTAAAAAATGCGACTAGTGCAGATGATGGCAGTAGTGGAGCAGTTTATGTATTGAGTAATTTGGCCTCAGGAAACCAGGTGTTGGTGTACAACCGTTCAACTGACGGTTACTTGACATCGGGAGGTAGTTACCCGACCACAGGCAATGGAACCGGAGCAGGCCTTGGTTCTCAGGGTTCTGTTATTTTGCACGAGAACAATGGGAATAGTTATTTATTGGCGGTTAATGCCGGCAGTAATGATATTACAGTTTTTCGTGTGAATGGCCTGGGTTTGACATTGGTTGATAAAGTGTCTTCACATGGAACTGCGCCCATTAGTATAACTGCCCATGAAGATATTTTGTATGTTCTGAATGGCGGTGGATCGGGTAATATCAGTGGCTTTCATATAACTCCCGATGGTCATTTAACGTACCTCGAAAATTCAACAAAACCTCTTAGTAGTGGTGACGCGGGGCCGGCACAAATAGAATTTAATAATGCAGGATCACAATTAGTGGTTACAGAAAAAAATACCAATAGGATCAGCACTTATTCAGTATTTGGCAATGGTCTTACAAGTGAAGTAGTAACTCATCCGTCAATAGGCACAACGCCTTTTGGATTCGGGTTTGATAATCGCGACCAATTAATTGTAACGGATGCTTTTGGCGGTGCAGCGGGTCAAAGTGCTGTAACATCTTACAATCTTAGTGGCACAGGGAATCTTTCTTTGATTGATGGTCCCGAAGGAACCCACCAAACGTCTGCTTGTTGGTTGGCTATTACCAATAATGGTAAATATTGTTACGCTACCAACACCAGTAGTGCTTCCATTACAGGTTATAGTATTCATGACGGTGGATTAACACTTTTGAATGCTAATGGTGTTACTGGTACTACAGGAAATACACCCATTGATATTTCATTAACCAATAATTCTAAATTTTTATATAACCTTAATTCTATGTCACATTCTGTTACTTTTTTTAAGGTTAGAGACGATGGAAGTCTCGATGCTCTTGGAAATGTGAATGGTTTGCCGGCAGGTGCGGTTGGTATCGCAGCCAAATAATTGCCAAATTCATCTTAAAATAAAAGAAGGGTGGTTGTTGCAGGCAACCACCCTTTATGGGTTTACAGATAAGACATGTTATTAATTCAGCTACTTCTCTTTACGAATCGGTTTTTAGCAAACGGGTGAAGCGGGTAACAAATGAAGTAACAGCTTGGCCGAAACACAACATAATGCATACCTGCTT
>DASTZB010000340.1:0-7401 GCA_035764525.1 Chitinophagaceae bacterium
CACATTTTTAACCTCTTTCATCTTTGCCATCGCCATTACTTTCAATTTTCTGCTTTCCCACTTCAATAATTTTTTCAGGTTGTATGCAATTGCCGACATGAGTATGCATTTATTTGCTTGTTTTATTCCTCTTGTATTTACTCTGCGCATAGCAAGATAGTTTACCAATGTTCCCAGTACCGGTTCTACTGTACTACTTCGCAATTGACGAATCTTTTCTCTGTTCATTGATTGTAGTCTTGCATGCATGCGATCATAAAAGGGTTTATCAACAGAATCATCTATTTTTTTAAAGTCACTCTTTCCAATGCATACACTACGCAGTGGACAAGGGCCACAATCTTTGGCGCTGCTGCGATATACCTTCATCTTATAGCCAAGTGATGTTGTAATAAGTTTTTTAAATGGCAGCTGAATACCACGACTGCAGGTGTAGCGATCTTTTTCCTTGTCATAAGTAAATCCTTCTCTTGATGGTTTGTATTGTCCGAAGTTGGGAATGTAGCCAGTGATATTGTTTTCTTCCAATGCTTTTAATGCTTCGCCACTGCTGTAACCAGCATCCGCATATACTTCTTCTATTTGCAAACCCTCGCTTTGTAAATTCTCAATTGTGTTGTTTAATAAGGCTGGCAAACATTGTGAATCTTTTTTATCTGCATGATCGGTTTGTATCTGTGTGATGACATGATGGGCTGCATCTACGCTGACCTGCACTGTATAATTTAATTGTCGCGGCTTGCCGGGCTTCACACTTACTCTTGCATCTGCATCCGTAGTGCTGTAATGGGTATAGTTACTTACAAATTTTGCCCGTTGCTGTCGTTGTGTGCTGCCATGCGGCATATCCTTATAGGCTTTGGCTTTCCATTGATGATGTAATGCTACAGCCTTATATCTTGTTGCACTCACTGTTTGGCTTTCTTTATCATCATCGGCTTGTTCTTCTTCACTTTTCAATTCATCCGTATAGACTTCGCTATCATCTAAAATTTCTTTTTCCAGTAATGAATCCATGCTTGCATTGGCTTTTACCGCAACACTGTCCATCACCTGGCGGCGGCCCGCTACCATGCCTCTGTCTATACATTGTTTCAATACCTCTTTAAATAATTGTTTGAATAACTCTTCACCATACAATTGTCTTGTTCTGCTTAAGGTGCTATGCCAGGGCAATGGCTCATCAATATCATATCCGATAAAGTACAACATATCCAATCGCATACTTACCGTACCAATGATCCTTCTGTCGCTGCCAAGATTTTCTAAATATCCGATCAGCATAAGTTTAAAGAAAACAACCGGATCAATGCTCTGTTGTCCTTCTGTGCCGTAATATTTCTTTGTGGCCTTATATAACCATTGAAGGTTCAATACTTCTTTTAATCGCCGGTAAAAGTTTTCTGCCGGCACACGGTCACTCAACTGAAAATGAGTGAATAGTTTTTCCTTGAATTGCTTTTTGCCTTGCATACTTTAAGTTACTTCCCGAATAATAGCAAAAACAAATAACTTTATAAACAAGATGTGAGTTGTGCAACAAGCACAAGGGGTTTTCTACTATGCTGGCTTCAGAATAAATCCTCATCGATATACCGCTATTCAGCTTCAGTCCCAACTGACGATCTTCGGATCAGCTTTGGAATATGCCATCAGCTTTCTATCTTTAATCAGCAACTGCACCGGGCTGAAGTAACACGGACTACCAGCACAGCAGAAAGCCCTGGACGTTGGCTGCTATATTATGAACACTCCGAAATTCTCAATACTCATTCTTCTTTTAACTCTTGCTGCTTGCGGACAGAAAAGTAACGAGACCAAAAAGCACATCGTTAACGCTAAGGCAAAGCAACTCAATGATAGTGCGATGACTTTAATAAGATATATGAAGGATGACAGTTCTCAAAAAGCAATTTTATTACTTGACGAAGCAATTAAAATTGACAGCAACTATTTTATAGCTTATTGGAACAAGCTTTCTCTTCAAAGTCAACTCAAACAATATGACAAGGCAATAGCGACAGGGAAGGAAATTTTGAAACTAAACAAATCTCCCTATTACAATTTTCTAATCGCTACATTTTATTACAGGTTGGGGGATACAACATCAGCAAATAACTATTTCAAAAAGACTTTGACAATGTGTGACACAGTGTTAGACACAATGAGCACAAAAAATAAAGCAACGTATGAAGTAGTGGTAATGAATAAAGGTGTTAGTCTAATTTTTCTCGGCCACGAAGAAGAAGGAAATAAAATCCTTAAACAGTTTTACGATAATCAAACCGATACAGCTTATAGAGTTTGGACGGGTGCATTTATGAACAAAACAAAAGAAGAAATATTGAAAGTTTTAGATGGGGAAAATTAAATACAGCAGCCAACAAAAGCATTTGTTCTATTGGGGCTGACGAATAGCGTCTTTCATCGTTCGGTTCGCTATTCAGCTTTTTAGCCCAGCTTGACATTTACTATTTGAGCAACAGAATAAAATTTTATCTTTAGTAACAACGTTCGGCATCCGTCGCCGGGGGCGACGAACAGATGAAGTCCCCAACAGCACAAATGCCTGGACGTTGCCTGCAACCCGTTATCATAATTTATGAAATTCTCTTCGACACTAATCTTATTCATATTTTTTAAGGCGACTTTGCTTGCACAATCTTTTAAGCTAGACACAGTATTAGTAATGAAAGGAATGAAATTTCACATTCATACTAAAGAACTTAACAAAGAATCCTTATTATTAATAGTTGAGAGGAACTCTGAAATAACCTCAACTGACACTTTAGAAAATGCAATATTTTATTTTAAAATATTCGACTTTAATAAAGACAATTTTCCTGACATTTTCTTTTCATATATAGGTAATAATCCGACTGAAAACCTTTTGCTATTTGATCAAACCAACAATAGATTTCATCAAGTTGAGAATTTTGATTCATACCCAGACGCTTTACCCGTGACATCTTCTTCGGGCCTTTATTATTCTTATCACAGAGCCGGTTGTGCTGACTTAATTTGGGTCAGTGACCTTTTTAAAATTCAAAATTTCAAAACAGTTCATCTAGGGCAGATATATGGGGATGCTTGTTCGACAGATCCAGGAGAAGAATCGTTTTATATAAAAATTTATAAAGTAATTTCTAAAGACAATGACAGCCTAAGTTTAATTCAAAAACTATCGCATAGTGTAACTTCCAAATACAAGGATATAAAATGGGGCTTCATTAAACATTATTGGAACAAGAACTTTAGAAAATTTATGAATTAAAAATATGGTCGGGCCGCAGGCAACAAGCGGCTTTGCGTCAGCGGGGCTGACGGGGTCGAGCCTCAGCTTCAGTAACTCAGGTCAGCTTCGGGTCGGGCTCGACCCAATGCAACTCATCAATAGAATATGTTCTCAACTTTATATCTTTAATCAGCTTTTGTTCCGGGCGGGACGAATAAATCCGTCCCGCCGAACGCAAGCCCTGGACGTTGGGCGCAAGTATTTATCCTGACAAAATTTTCAATGAAACATGGAAACCACAATTCGATTGAAGTAGTTCGAAATCTTGTAAAAGCCTTTTTTGCAATAAAATTGAAAATATGAAGCTGCTATGGTTATTACTATTGGTTGTTACCTCTGCAAGTGGTCAAACATCATTACACAGCCTGCCAAACCCTTTGTTGGATCATTCTAATTCATCCATACGGTTTGATACATTAACGATTGGAACTGTTGATGAAGCGATTTCAAAATTCTATGAAGAAAAAGAAAGACTTATTCAGCAGGTTGTTTCTATTCCTGCCGGAAAACAAACTTTTCAAAATACCGCATTGGTTTTCGATAAAATAAAATCAGAGACGCTTGAACTGATGTGCAGGATGGAGCTGGAATCTATATTTGCTCTTTCTGATACTGTACGTAACAAATCAAAAGACGAGCTTGGAAAACTTTATGGCTACTTTCTTAATCTTCTTTCGGATGAAAATCTCTACAGAAGTATTAAGAGATTTTACACATCCGGACAAGGCAGAAACTTGGTGCCTGATCAGAAGAAAATTTTGAATGATGCATTGCTCGCCCTTAAAATAAAGGGAATGGAGCTGGCACCAGCGGAAAGAAAAGAGTTAGAGCAGCTAAATGAAAAGATTGGTTCGTTAGGCACTCAATTTGCAGACAATATTGCTTTCAAGAAGGCTTACCCTGCAAATGAAAAAATTTTGGACAGCATGCTGTATTATCGACAGCAAGTGGCCAATGTACTGGGGTACCGCAGTTATGCCTCATTTGCATTGCAGGATAAGATGGCGGCTAGTCCTGAAAATGTTTGGAATTTTCTGACTGATCTTAAAATCAAAATAACACCGTCAGTAGGATCGTATATCGCCGAGCTTAAAGCAATCAAAAAGCAAATGCATCCTGATTCATCGGATGTCCTTTCAGAATCCGATTTTTCTTTCTATAGAAAAAAGTTGCTCGAAAAAAAATACAATTACAATGCAAATGAGTTAAAAAACTATTTTGAATTGGACAATACAGTTAGGGGAATGTTCAGAGTTTGCGAAAAATTATTTGGGTTAAAAATAAAACAAGTTCACGGCCCTGTGTGGAATGAAAAAGTTACGAGCTATGAATTGTACGCAGATGGAAAGAAAAGGGGGATGATTTACCTCGACTTATATCCCCGACCAGGAAAGTATGGAACCGAAAATATGACTCCCATCACTTGGTATAGGAAGGAAAATGGAAAAGAAATATTGCCTGCCGGAGTATTGAAATGCAATCTTGCAGAACCGGATTCGAGCGGGGTATCTCTTCTCAGCATTGCAGATGTTACCACTTTGTTTCATGAGTTTGGTCACCTCCTCCATTTTTTGTTGCTTCATACTGAGCTGTCCTCTCAATTTTTTGATTTAAAAGCAGATTTTGTAGAGGCTCCGTCTCAGTTTTTAGAAAATTGGGTTTATGAATATGATGCATTAAAACTGTTTGCCCGGCATTATAAAACGGGTGAGATCCTTCCCAAATCATTATGTGACAAACTAAAGAAGGCACATGAGGATGGAAACGGTCCCAGGAACATGATGGAAATTTACTTCTCCTTTATAGATTTGACTTTTTATGACAAATACGACAGCATTAAATCCAAAACTCTGGATGAAGTGACCAAACAACTTTATGTTGATCTGCAGGTTCCTTTTCAACTCATAGATCATGTTGAGTTGAATTTTCATCACCTTGCAGAAAACGCTTCGTATTATTACAATTATCTATGGTCAAATGTTTATGCTAAAGACCTTTTTTCAGTCTTTCAAAAAAATGGGGTGATGGACACGAAGACTGGCATTCGTTACCGTAAAGAGATACTGGAAAAGGCAGGAACAGTTGATGAAATGCAGGCGATAAAAAAATTTTTAGGAAGAGAAGCGAATAGCGATGCGTACATGAGATCTTTGGGAATAAAATAATTTGTTCCCTTTGATAATTGAAAAAAGGTGAACGAATGAGGAACATTGTATCATCAATCGTAGTCTTCGCCCAACAATGCATTGACAAAATGCCGGCGACAGAACATCAACTCAACTTTTGGAATTCTATTGTACTTTAGTAATGCGGCCGAGCTAGTAATTCTATTTCCGGCACTTCGGCAATGCGTGAACGTTGGCAGCAATTGCTTTTGGACAAATTCTACCCAATAATTGGGCAAACCTTTGGATATTGGGACAAGTTGACATTCTAACTAAAAATAGCTCCGATGTGATATTTGTGGATTATAAGAATTGAGTGATTTATCAATAGAGTTTACATCGTACAACCAAGAAGGCTAGAAATTGCGACTGTATCTAACATTAAGAGAATGACTAAAACAATATTTTCAATTCGGACAAAGTAAACCTGCACTATAATGATGAAAACAGCGATAATCACGAAAATGTTTTTTATTTTTTTATTGGTTACAAACTGGGCGTGTCAGTTGAAAACTAAAACGGCAAAAACAACAGATACGACAGGTCATGGGCAAAAACACAAGGCATATGTCTTACAAAAAAATGAGGGAGAAATATTACCGGACCGCCGAGGTGGAACTATGATTATTAAGGTAAGCCCTGAAACCGGAGCTGCTCATCTCTCTATGGGTGCTAGAGAGATGCCTATGGGAACCAATATTGCTGTGCATCGACATGATCATGCTGAAGAAATATTATTTGTTCACCGGGGAAACGGCATGGTAATAGTTGATGATGATACTATTAATGTTAGCGAGGGTGCTACCTTATTTATACCTCCGGGGATCTGGCATGGCGTAAGAAATCCGAATGATTCTATGAATATTCTGTTCATTGTGACACCTCCGGGACAAGAGAAGGTATTTCGGGCGTTGGCTTCAACCCCTGGTACATGGACACCAGCACAAATTGACTCTATTAGAAATAGTATTGGCACTTTTCTAAAAAAGGAATAATAAGTGGTGAACAATAGGCAACAGCTGGCAACATTGGTATTGCCAATAGTGGGGCAGACGGAAAAACAATGAGCTTTTAGAATTCTATTAAGCAGTGGTTGGGGCTGACGAACAAAGCCAAACATTAGTTCTATTATTTAACTTTATCAAAAAGCCAGGCAGCGGTTCCAGGCGGACAAATATAAAATTCCCCACCATCGGCAACACCTGCTCCGTTGGCAGCCACTCTATATAAACGAACTTAGAGATAAACAAACATTTTGTTCAAAATGTTCTATTATGAATAGGATACCCTTTTTAATCATTGCATTGACTTCGTTTCTCCTGACTGCATGCATTGCGTCGGGCCAGACTAAAAACCCACTTGAGGGCGTGTGGAAGATAATCGTTTGGGTAGAGGGTGGGAAAACAAACATGGATCCTCAACCGGCTCTGTTCATTTTCACAAAAAGCTATTACAGTATCGCTATGGTGATGGCACCAAGGACGGATTCGGCGAATCCCAATGCGCCGAGGCCACTCAGCGACGCTGAAAAATTAGCACGATTTGATGAATGGAAATGGTTTGTTGGAATTTCAGGAAGCTATGAAGTCAAAGATTCGATGATCGTCATGAACCCAATCGTGGCAAAGAATACTTGGGATATGAAAAGGCAAGTCCCTCAAAAGCCCAAATTTATTCTCGAAGGGCCCAACTCATTTTGGTTGATCCCAAGTGACAGTAATGCAACCAACGTTGGGCTACGAATGAAGCTGACAAGGCTTGAGTGAGAAGTTAAGAGAGATTGACAAGCTAGGGGGAAAACGGCTGCCAACATCGGTGACCGATGCACAACTAACTCTGCGGAAAATGAAAATTTAAGATGGCTGCTGATCTCTTAGCAGCCTTTTTTATAATGCCGGTTTTTAGTTTTTGCTGTTACGGCAATGGATAAGGCCGCAGAGT
>DASTZB010000341.1:0-2563 GCA_035764525.1 Chitinophagaceae bacterium
AGTCAATGGGTCACCTGTTGTTCCTGTGATAATACCTGCACAATTATCTGTTGCTGTCGGTGCGGTTGCTGTTGCTGAACACTCGCCTGTTACTGTTGTCAGCAAAGGAAGTGATGGTGCTGTTACATCATCCACGATCACGGTTTGATTAGCTGTTGATGTATTTCCATTACCATCATCGAATGACCAATGAATGGTGAAGGTTCCTTGTGATGAATAAGTCAATGGGTCACCTGTTGTTCCTGTGATAAGACCTGCACAAGCATCGGTTGCTGTCGGTGCTTTTGCTGTTGCTGAACATTCACCAGTTGCATTGGCGATCAGCGGAACCTGCGGTGCTGTATTGTCTTCTACTGTTATTGTTTGTGACGCTGTTGCCATGTTGCCGCATGCATCTCTTGCATTCCATGTTCTTGTTACGCTGTAGTCACTGGCTGATGATCCAGCTATTGTTACATCATTAAATTCAAATGTCGTCGCTCCACATGCGTCACTTGAAGTTGGTGTAGAAAACACAGGTGTCGAAGGACACTCTATTGTTATTGAACTTCCCACACCACTTATTACTGGTGCAATAGTATCGTCATTCCATGTTACTGTCCTGGAAGTTGTTGAAGTACTACCTCCCATATCAGTAGCCGTGAAGGTTCTTGTCTGGGATTTTATGCAACTGCCTGTTACTGCTCCATCAATTTGTGTTACAGTGGGTGTGCCACACGCATCAGTGGCTGTCGCAGAACCTAGAGCTGCATTTATATCGGATGAAGATGGATTACATCCTAAAGTTAAAGTGGTCCCGCTTGCAGTAATGAAAGGAGGGATATTAACACTCACTGTCACTTGATCAGTTGCAGTGGTATAAGGATACCCAGATCGACCACTACCTCCACATCCATTTCCAGATCCTTGAGGAGTAAATGTAACTTGACAGAAATAATATCGTGTTCCGACCTCTGAGATTATAGTTAAAGGAGTATATGTGCTGGTTGTTGTTGCAGTATTGGTATTTGTAGTTTGTACTAATGTTGCTCCAACTATATTATTACTGTTTGTTATATTATAATACCATTTATAAGAAATATTAGTTTCATTAGTTGGTGATCCGCCTCCATTGGAACATGTAGCAAGGGTTGCAATTAGAGGCGTGGATGCTGCACCTTGACAAAGTGTTTGAACTTCTGTAGTATTTACACTGAGACCGCTTGGATAAATTGTTATTGCATCTGTAAAAATCCATTCTGCATGTAGAGTGGAGTTTTGTCCATCAGCCGTCAACAAAAATTCTGCTCCCAACGCATCCCCATCGGTCGGCACAGCCCAATAAGTTGTGAAATTACCTGCATTATCTGCAGTAACAGTCCAGGGTTGATGATATTGAGGATCTATTCCAAGAGGGTCTTCATCATTGTGTTCTACTAATAAAACTACAGTTTCTCCCGGCTGAAAGCCAGAACCAGTGATAACTGCGGTATCGCCAGGAGGATAATCTAAACGGTCAGTTGTTACAGTTGCTTCAAAATTCTCGGATGGTTCCCTGAATGAATTTTCGGGCAATTGCAGATTCATTTTATTACGAGTGGATTTCTTTTTTGCTACTGCACTATTTTCTGGTTTGGCAACAATATTTTCATTCACTGAGGTGAATTTAAAAAAGTCGTTACGCTGAATAAAGTTATTGGCTAAAATAAAAGTGCAGGTGGAAAGAAAAGCGAATAAAAAAAGTTTGGTCCTCAAAATGAGTAACAGAGTTTTCATTGGTGGCTCGTTTAGATTAAATGATTAGTTTTAATAGAGAATGGATCTTTCCGGATAAGGACTTCAACCTGGCTTTTGCAGATAATGGATGGTTATTGTAATATTGAATTACAATAAAAATGTTGCTTACACTTAGAAATAATAAAATGAAAAGGTTTTAGACGGGATAAGGGACGGATCAGATCGGGGAATAAGTTTTCAAAATAAACTTCAGCCCGCTAAAGTAATTTTCTTTTTTAACAATTGCAATGACGAAGTAGATTTACTAGTTGGGAAGTTATGAATTATGATTTATGAGTTACGAGCTATCAGCTACGACCTCCGAGAAACAACACGGCGCTGATGTCATTTTATTTTTGTTGTACTTATATAGCTTTCACTTCATACTCTAATGATCAAAAAGTAATTTTCCTATTGCTCTGATGAAAAACTCCTGTTACTTTTACGCTTCTCTTATATCGTTTGTACCAACAATCTGATCTCCTTAGAATGCCACTGTTTCCGTAATAATTTTTGAACTCTAAACAACCCGTACAATGAAAACATCTTTAAAGGAACTTGCTATTGCTGCTTCCTGCCTTTTTGTCCTCGTAATTATTTTATGCTCATTCAAGACCACCAAAAGAAATTCCATTGCCAATGGTAGTGGCGTAGCCGACGGCATTAACTTTAGCTTCAACGCTGTTGAACAAAAAGATGGCGTTGTTGTAGGTACTATTCAATATGGTAACGAGATCTATTCTGTTAATGGTGCTTACTGGTCCGGCAGTTCTGCGATCCTGTTTACTGATGACGGCCATGCTTTCCT